>NZ_JAVRCL010000001.1:82802-311409 GCF_034530775.1 Nostoc sp. DedSLP04
TCCCTACTGTCTGCAAATGTTACTGCTAATATCCTCGATCCGGTAACACCTCCAGTAATTGTCTCCCCGATTACTTTAACAGGACTAACAAACCCTCTGACAGAAGGTGGTGCTACAGATACTTTAGGGGTGAGTGTTAATGTCGCCAGCCTACTTAGTAGTCTCGGTGTTGCCGGCACGACTTTGGTTAATGGTGGAGTGCCAATCAACCTGACTCTGACTCCCGATGCTCAACTGAACTTGAATGGTTCAAACTCCTCGGTGACTTTAACTATCGACCCGACTCAAACCACCCAAGTTTTCCCCTCAGTCACCATCGCCGCCATCAATGATAATCTGACAGAAACTAATCAGACTGGTACAATTAGCGCCACAATTACAACTAGTAACCCTACTCTCCAGGCTATTCTTAACCCCATTTCCTCCCTACTGTCTGCAAATGTTACTGCTAATATCCTCGATCCGGTAACACCTCCAGCAATTGTCTCCCCGATTACTTTAACAGGAATAACAAACCCTCTGACAGAAGGCGGTGCTACAGATACTTTAGGGGTGAGTGTTAATGTAACTGACCTCCTTGCGCTCTTGCCGGGTGGTGTACTCTTGCCGGGAGCTAAAGCTGAGGTCATCCTTAGTAATTCCGATGGTCAACTGAACTTAAACGGTTCAAATAATCCGGTTGCTATAGCTATCGACACAACTAAATCTACCGAAAACTTATCCGTCGCCGTCAGCGCCATTGATGATGGTAAGACAGAAGCTGATACTGATAACAAAGGTATAATCAGCGCCACAATTGCAATCGATGGTGTCTCTTTGCTTGGACTCAATCCCATCACAGTCACTGCTAACATCACCGATCCATTAGTTTCTGGAGGTGGCAATTCTTCTGGAGGTGGTACTTCTTCTGGGGGTGGTACTTCTTCTGGAGGTGGCACTTCTTCTGGAGGTGGTACTTCTTCTGGGGGTGGCACTTCTTCTGGAGGTGGTACTTCTTCTGGAGGTGGTACTTCTTCTGGAGGTGGCACTTCTTCTGGAGGTGGTACTTCTTCTGGAGGTGGTACTTCTTCTGGAGGTGGTACTTCTTCTGGAGGTATTAACGACATACCAACCCTGATAAAGAATGCTAATAACGATATCTTTACTATTAAAGGTAAAGGTAATAGCGAAAAAGCAACACTTTCAGTCCAACTGACAGGACAAAGTTCTAATCATGTTTATGAATTGGGAGTATTTGCTGTAGATGATGAACAAGGGAGAATTCAAGGTATTGCCTCTAGCGATCCTGGTTACGTGGAAGCAGCTTTGAAACGATCCAAGGTGATTCTCTCCTCACTTACCAAGTATCCAATTGGATTCAATGCTGATTTAGCTAGTTTGTCGGAATTTACTTCTGGCGAACAGCTAAAATTTTACTTAGTACGCGATAATACCATAGATAATATCTTGGCTGGACAAGCTGCTGTTACAGATGTACTGATTTCCGATCCGACAAATCTTAAAGTTACAAGCTCAGGTAATAATAACTTCTCCTTGTCTTGGAAAGCTAGCAACAGCAGTGAATTCAAGGATTTGATGTTCAACATTCAGGCAACAGATAAAAATTTGCCTTTGGGTACAGGTTTACAAGGAAACCAACAAGGAGAACTCCTTGATTTACGTGGTGTGACACAACAGGTAAAAGCTGATTTTGTAGTCAATAGAGAAGCTGCATACGATGATGTTATCGGTTTCTATAAAGTGGCTGATACAAATGGTGGTATCGACACCAACGGGGATGGTACAGCAGATATTCTCGTAGGGCAAGCTGGTTATGCCGAAGCTGCTATCCGTGGAAGTGTTGCAGGTATAGACTTGACGGGGAATAACCAAGGTACAGCAAGTTACTCTGGGAATATCGCACCTGATTCTCTGTATGCACCGTTTATTATTGTTAATGGTAGACCTGATGCCATTCTTGATAGCAATGCGAATAACAATCCAGCAATATACTTCGCATTTTTGGGTGCTAACTCAGACAAGACAGATCACATTCGTCTGCTAGAAAATAACACCTTTGGTTTTGAGGATTTAGCAAATGGTGGTGACAAAGATTTCAACGATATGATTGTGCATGTCAATTTGAATATTCAGTAGACCGAAAACTTTTGCGATCGCTCTTGGGTCATCCGTGAGAGGTTAAGCTGAACTTCCCTCTGTACGAATGTACTAAATAGACCTCAAAAGCCTGTGTTGAGAGCAATACAGGCTTTTATATTTGCATAAATGTACCCATGTAACCCATTCGTGAGAGGTTAAGTAATTGCACATTTGTCAAGAGGGTGCAGGAAAAGGGGATAAATCCAGCCTGGAGACTTGTTTTCGTAAGGCTTTGACAACTCCTAAATCTTGATTTTCAGGAGCAGCAAAGTCAGTAGACCGAAAAGTTTTCCAGAAGCCTTACCAGTTCTTGATTTTTGCTTGGGAATACCAGAAGCCAAAATTTAGTAGACCGAAAAGTTTGGCGCTCGCTAAAACATGGTAGCCTGTGATACCGTTTTCGGGGGAAATATACAAAAGCTGATTGCTTGGCTAAATGATAAGATTAAATTATCAATAAACCCCAAAATCAACTAAAATCAGCCAGATGGCAAGTAAATTTCACAGGCAACTCCATAATTGTGGTCTACTGCTTGACCTAAAAACTCAAGCATTTGTTTAAGGGTAAATAGATGGGAGAAAACTTGTCTTGAACTTTTTTTTAAACGGCTGAGATAATGCCAGACTAGATAAATCCAAACATTAATAATTAAAAAAGCTAAAGCTACAAATAGAAATCTAATTGTTGGATTTTTGATAGTTGTTTTAATCCGACATTGATTTTTCATCCGATAGCTACTTTCAATTCCAAAACGGAGACGATAGTCGTCATGTATTGAATGTAATGACAACTTAACTTTATAAACAGCATAAATAAAAAATTATCGCCCGTGCGCTCGTCTTTTACCGTTTTTATATGTACAAACTATCCAAACTGGGAAAGTACATGAGCCATATTTATCACTGTTTAAAGTGTAAGTTGTTTTATAACTGCGCCGACCTCTAATTAATTGTCTAGTACCTCCATTTTTACCTCGAATAATCACTGGTATTTCAAAAGCAATATCCAAAACTAGCAACCATCTGATGACTGACACACAGAAAAATTCCCGGTCTAAATACAATCTTTCGATTTGAAGATTCAAAGGCTCAATCAGTGATAAAAGATAAGTGATAATTGCTGCCTTCGTATTTTGTTGTTGAAGAGCTTTGATAGCTAAAGTTACTCGTTTATTCCTCTTAATTACATAGACAGTAGCGTAGGCGTAAAAAGAACAAGTTCCACTTGTAGCTTGACTTCTATAAATATATGGTGCTTCGGTTGGTGAGGGTTCACCATAATATGGAATTAAGTTAAAATCGATAGCAATTTTTTGTTTACCTTGTCGGATTCCATCTGGTAAGCGGCTTTGAATTGCTGTATTTAAGTCTGATTCTAAAGATTTAATGTTTGAATATTTATCTAAATGGTAACGAATATCGTTACTGGTAGGAACATTCTTTAAGACTTTCGTTGTGTTTTCGATACTATCGCTTTGGGTGGCTGCTCGAATTAAAATCTCAAAGATATTTTTTTTTCACACTTTCCTTGAGTTTGAATTGGAATATGTTCTGTTAAACAGTTAACTACTTCGTTTAAGGTTTTACTATCAGTTAGAACTGGCTCCGTTGCATTCATAACCCAACTAAATAATTCTCAATTTTGCTTCTTTACCTCCATACTTTACTTTACACAAATTGCATACTACATATCCAGAACTATCTTTTGGTAGGCGCGTTACCTTAACTTTTTCGGTTATTAATTAGTTTTACTTATTTATAGTTGCTGAAGGAGTATTCTAAAAAATGTATTTTAGAATACGGTTTTTTTGACAACAGTCGGTTTTATAGGTATCGCTCTGTGCGCGATCGCAGAAGGAGTTGCAGCGTTACTGTGGAATGAAAACTTTGCTTATGCCACTGGCTGGGATGAATCCAAAGGACGTTATCTTGGTTTGAAAGCAGCTGAACACATTACCGTAACCCTTAGCAGTCAAAATCTGATAGTTAAGCCAGAAGTAGCGCAACGCCAGTTTGAGGCAGATGCTGCTGCTAAAGTAACTCCACCAGGATTTAAAGAAAAAACAGGAAGCTACAAGATTGAAAAAGAAAAAACTATTGACATTGTAATAACAGATAATGCTTCCTCTGCTGTCATAGTTCCACCAAAACGTTTCTATGGTTCAGTCAAATTGGACGCATTGCGGCTAAGACGTGACATAGGACAGATAGCAGACGAGGTTATTCAACACCTCAGTAGTTTAGTAGATGCTGAAGTAGAAATTACCTTAGAACTTCAGGTCACTGTCCCTGAAGGAGTTCCAGAGAACGTGATTCGCACAGTCAGCGAGAATTGTCGGGTTCTCAAATTTAGTAATCAGGGATTTGAACAAGAATAAAGTTGAGGTAGATAAACTTGTTAGATAGTAATGAGGTAAAGCATTAAGTTACACCCAGCGAAGTCAGGGAAAGTCTTGTGGGTTAACGGATTTGAGTGCGATCGCAGTCTTATTTATAGTTAATACATAGTTATTACTTGTAGTAACTGTGCTTCTTCCCATAGTTAATCTCCTTAACAAAACTAAACCCGTCAGGCATCTGACGGGTTTTTTGGGTTCTTAGGGGCAGAACTGATAATTTGATCTATCCATAGCCTGAGAGAATCGTTCTCTTCTCTCAGGCTGCTAATTTTCCCAAGTATTCATTTTGGAGTGCAGCAACTTGTTGTTTTAGATTCTCCAAGTCCGCTTGCATTTTGGCTAAGTCTGGAGTTCCTTGGAGTTCTTCAGCCATGTAAGAACGAATCCATCCCATGATCAATTCTGAAGCTGTCTTGCCTTCAGCCTTAGCTTTATTCATAAAAGCTTCCTTTGTCTCATCATCCATTCTGACAATAATCTGATTGCTCAATTTCGTTGTCTGCCGCTTTGCCATACTAGTTTCTGCTGAAAACTTTCAATCTGTAATAACTCTATTTACCTTAATTGTGGCGAATTTTGAAAATTTTGTAGTAACGCTATTGTTTTAGTAATAACAAGTAATTACAATATAGTAACAAGACAAAGGCGATCGCCCTCCGTCCAAAGATTGCGATCACCTTTTGTTAAACCCCATCAATGAGGTTACTCAGATGATTGTACAAGATGAATTTGACAACCAAGCCTCGGCTCAAGCAGAGTTTGAGGGATATGTTGACTACTTAGCTGACGTAGCAGCACCAGAAATTGAAATTGACTCAGTACCAGATGAATTGGGAGAACTGTATCGAGTTTGGAACGGTTCCCAACTTCTGGGAACTTTTTACCAGAATATTGAAAGCAAATGGGTAGCACAACCCTGTAATAGCGATAAAAGACACTGCTGTGATACTTCTGATTCAGCACTGCTTTTGATTGTTGCTGTCAACGGCTTACTGGTCGCGGATGTAGCTTAGAACCCAGTATTCTTCCTATCATTTAGAGACGTGAATTTAACACGTCTCTTTCTTGTTTGGAGCTTTTGATCAACAAAACTATTATCAAAAAAGTGTTATTAATTTAATTCGGTTGCTTATAAAGCTCATTTTCTAGAGCTGCTTGTACTCTTTGTGAGCAATTTTCTCGTAGCGCAGCCAGTCTAATCACCTTCCAAGGCTGAATTTCTTCTCCGCAATCATCAAGCCGCTGAATTGCCCACTTAATACGCCGAATCTGAAAATCCTCTACAGTTTCTGTCACTGATTCTAAATAAACCTTAGTCACTGGCATTTCTGACAAATGTTTTTCGAGTAGTGCCAGTAACCCAATAGCTTTGCCTATCTTGCCAAGAGTTATTCTCGCGGGTTTTTCTGCACTCAGAAGCGATCGCACAGCATTTTTTACCTTTTCGAGAACTTGCTTGTCTCTTTCTACCCAGTCAACTTTACCGACGCAAGGGACAGGCATTTTTAAAGAAGGCGAATTTTTGTTGAGCCACTCTTTATCGTTTCTGTATAGCCAAATATAGGTTGCCTTAGCTAATGCCCTGAGAGTAGTTTTCGATGCCTCTGGGTACTGCTTTTGTAAAGCTTTCCAAACTTCCCTGAATTTTACTTTGCGATCGCTGGCTAAATTTAGATTTGAGTCTAAAACTTCCTCTAAGTCTACTAGCTGATTTTCCTGTGAAGATTTCCAAAAAGTTTTTAGCTTAAGTATGGCAGTATAGCGTTTTACTGTTCTGGAATCGACCTTGAGTTGTCTTGCTGTCTCCCGTAGACCTAACTTTTGGATTTCTACCAGTTCTTTTAGCTTTTGCTCCCAGAATTGACCGTATGTCAAGACTTTGCCAATTCGCTGCTTATCTTCATCAGTTTCATCAGGGCCAGTTCTGCAATAAACCATCCCACAGGAACAATAAAAAGTACCTAACGGCTTTTTATTATCCAAACAGTGAGTGACAACAAGATTAGTTATCACTGGCTTGAGGTAGTGGTCTACCGCAGCATTTAGACACAGCCAAGACCCCTCACCAAAAGGTTTATACTGATAATCCGTATTGAAAAATTCCTCGATAGAATTCGTCAAAAATCTAATTACCAGTAGATGTCTGATGGAATGAAATGACTTTCTATGCTTCCTAACAATGCTGAATAGCCAGTTTTGCTCATTTTCGTAATTCACCATTGAGTTAATAGCCTCAAGCACTTCAGCACCATAAAAGAATAAGAAATTATCTAGTAGTCTCTTCTGGTTTACTCGCCCAGTTGCCGTTGCAAAATCTTTTTCAATCAATAAAGCTATATATTTTCTTTGAAACCACTCTGGTTCTCTAGAGGAAAGATTACTAGTTATCAACCAGGAAATATCTTGAGCCAGCAGTCGCAACTTTTTTAAAGTCTCTTGACTGTAAGTCTGTTGTATCGGTACAATAGGACAGTTTTCTTGGCTTGCAGCATAGTATTCATGCCTGTTAAAACCTTGCATAGGAATTGTGCTATCTTGCAAAGTCACACCATGAACTGGGCAAACTAGAACCCCTGGTGTTTGATGTAGTCTATGCCAGTAGGACTCTCCATACTTTTGCAAATCTTCTTCCAAACATTTCGGGCAAAATCGCAGATACCTCTGCATCTTCAACGAACTCGCCATAATTCCGGTTCTGGTATGAATATCTCCTCCGAAATCTGCTTTCATAGACTCCATCACCTGACTGGCTCTTTTTGGTGGTAGGAAAACACTGTAGAAAGGATAGAGGGTATATTTATATATCAAATCTTCTACTTGATAATTCGAGATAAGTTGTAGATTTTCAATCAACAAATTAAGGTTAGAAGGTAAGTCAACAGTAGCTATTACATCTTGAGAATTAAATAGCTCTGTTAGAGTTATTTTTGGACTTGTGTTACCACTCCTAATGTGGTAACGAGCCAAGATACTGTATAAAATTTCATCTGGATAAGGGGCTGGGAAAAAGCCAAGCATAGATTCTTTCTTATGTTGAAACCTGAAAAGAATATTTTTGTAAATTCCAAAGTGTTTCAAGTTTGTGGCGATCGCCTTCCACACCTTTCTCTGCACAGCCAACAAAATTATGAGGATTTTTGCCCTTTATCATCAAAGTTTTAGGCATTACACAACACTTATATTATCAACAGTTCAGGTATTACACAATAACTAAGTATTTTTGAGCAATTTATAGAATCTACCTGTAGTCCTTGCTGTTGACTATGATTTAGGAGGTGTGTAATAGCTGGGTACTAATGGGAAAGAAAGGGCAGAAAGGACAAAAAGACGTACCAGAGATGTACGACGAGGTGAAGAAAAGGGTCAACCTAGCCCTTACTCCCACTGGTATTGAAGGATTAGATGCGATCGCTTCCAATTTTGATATAAGCAGGTCGGAGCTTGTAGAGAGAATTGGCAGACGACTGATTTGCCTAGATATAAATTCCTTCACTGAGGAGGAGATGGAAGCTATAAAAAAGCACTGGCTGAATTGATTGCTATTTACAGCGATCAGTTGAAAGATCAGGGTTTGTTTACTGGTCTTGGTGCAGTTGAGGGCGATCGCAAGTTGCAACTACAGAAGCAGATTGAGCAATGGGAACAAATCCGCACAAAAATTTCGCATGAAAAGGGTTGAGGGAGGTTTTTGAAGTATCAGCTATGGGAGCGAGCAGCAAAATCTTGCTTAACGTCTGACGACATCTAATGTTAAAGAATACTGTACCAAGGGTTCCGCTGGGAGCATCCAGTTTTGGCAGAAATACTCAAATAGCAAGTAAACCATTGAGATAAGCGTAAGCGTTCAGAAAGAATTTGATTGACACTTTCAACATTCCACTGTGCCCCAGATATTTTAATCCTTGTCCCAATTTGTTTAATCGCAGACTCAACTGCTCCAGAACCGATGGAACAGACTTGTTCAGCCTGGTAATAGCTGTAGTTGACAATGCCAGAGCGATGTTTTTCTAAGTAGGCACAGAAGTTCTTAACTTGTTTACCTCGACAATTAGTAAATAAAGTCTGAGCAGACTCCACCTGACCTTGCCATAACAGAGTCTCAGCAGCTTTAAGCCGCTTTAAAGAACCGCCAACTTTATAAAGATTTTCCACCAGATGAAACCAATCTAAAATTTCCCATCTTTGGCTAGCGATGTCTACGACGGGCTACGCCTACGCAAACTCCTTGACTAAATTCCATACACCATCGTGGCCATCTCCCAAGCAAACAAGTGGGTCAACCAAACGCTGACTATTGACATAATCAATTAATGATTGGTTTGAGTCGAAAAATGCGCCGTAGTAAATCCCTTGTAGACGAACAGTTTTATAGTCTCGCCAGTGACAACCGACATGAGGTTTACCTCGTAGTCTTACTTTTCCTCCATCCACGCTCACTTCTGATATAGCTTGAAGTGCTTGTGGCAGTTGAAAATCTTGTTCCATAACTAATTTTTGCTGCGTTGAGTGACCAACTTTGACTCCTGTTAATGCCTCAATTTCGGTTTCGGCATTTTGGTATGATTCGTTGGCTGATAGTCTCAAACAACACTTTTGAAGTAAAGGACTTAGCCGACTTCTAGGTTTCAAACCCAGTCTATGTATCTGTTTCGCCTTTAATTTCAATTCTCCAACCAGGCTTTTGATTTTCCTGGTTTTACCTACCTTTGTCCCTGTTTTGTTTGCGATCAAAAAAAGGCTATTTCTGGGCTAACTAGCTCTAATATTTGACTGCGAACTGTTTTTTCTATCCCTTCGAGGTCTGTTAGCTGGCTTTTGTCTGCTTCTTCATATAACAATGTTGCCAATTCTTCTAAGCACGCTTTAAGCCGTTCTTGTTTATCCTGCTTCATAGTTATTGAGGCACACGGTTTTATCTGTTGTTATATTCTCCCAGAATTTGTATATCTTCCAAAAGTGGATGCTCCCGTTCCGCTTACCCCATATCCCATTGTTCAACGTCTGACGACATCTAAATGTTAAAGAACTCAGTTTGGGCATTCCCCAGCACTCAAAGCTCCCGACTGCTCAACGTCTGACGACATCTAACTAATGTTAAAGAACGTGACGGCGGTGTTGATGACGGCATCAACACGTTTCTGCTCAACGTCTGACGACATCTAATGTTAAAGAACGTTTCGATAATCTGCTTGGCTCAACCAGAATATGACTGCTCAACGTCTGACGACATCTAATGTTAAAGAACGAAACAGCGTTCCTTCAACATTTATCTTTTTGACAACTGCTCAACGTCTGACGACATCTAATGTTAAAGAACAGATTTTTGGTATTTGTGTACGTAAAGAGCGCATACTGCTCAACGTCTGACGACATCTAATGTTAAAGAACAGCGATGGCTAAACATCTTAATCCATCAAGTCTTCTAGATAATCTTACAAGCACCTGTCATTAGGAGGCACTAAATTTGCAAAATTTAATGGGCTAGGCTAGCTTAACAACACCCAGAAGGCTTATTGTTGGAACTTTCTGAGGAATTGCAAGCATCCTTAATCATAATGAAAACGCTGAATTGCTGATTCAGTAGAGAATACCGACTTTTTATCTCTTTATGTCGGCTCAACAAGCAGATATGCTTGTCAAAATCTAAATATCCTCATTTTTCAACTAGTTTGAATTGTAGTCCACGATAAATCCGGTGGTTGCCATATTTGGGACTCTTGAAGCTCATAACACTGCCAGCGTGTTCTCTTAGACCCAACATGGTCAACCCAGTAAGGTAGGGTTAGCGAACCATCTTCATCTGTAACTAACCACCACAAAGACTCACCATGATACTTCTCAGGTAAAAGGGTAACAGTATTGATTAGATCCCGACTTTCACCTAAACACAGTCCACCAAATCGATTGATAGAAGCTGGGTTCGCAAATGCCTGCTGCAAAAGTTCTGCTAAAGTAGGCTTTGCTTTGTCTGTTTTCACCCAAACTACAAACTCAACGTTCGTTAGCAACTCTTGGTAATCAGGTTTAGCATTCTTAGGGTGGTGGATATCTTTCGTTTTAAACCTGCGAAAAGTCCGAATTATAATAGATTTTTCTGGTTTAGACAAGAGCGCGATCGCTAATTGAGTTCCACAATGTTTATAACGATCTATCTCACCAATCAGAGAAAGCAACATCCCGTACACCGTAGAAGGTGGAGGTACTGGATACGTTTCAGCGTATTCTCTAGCACGGGATTGACGAAAGCAAGCAATAGGTACTTCAACTTTCAAAGCAATTGTCATCATGTTAATCGCTCCCCGATGACAACTGCAAATCTTCAGCAATGACCTGTTTTAATGCTTTGACCGCCGACTTCACTCCAGGAAACACATTTGCTCCCAAATCTTCTAAACCCTGAGAAATTAAGCCTCCAATCCATAATTCTTTGGGATCAATATCTCCTACCTCTACCTGTCGCACTAAGTTGGATACTGACATATTTCCCAGTTCGTCTTGCTCAAAGCAATATAGAAAACGAGGGGAAAAATCATGTGTCCACCGCAGTACAATACTTTCAGGGGAGAAATCATACAAAAAACGGGCATGATTTCCCGCCACTTCACCAATCGAAATCAAACCATCTAGAACAGCATGGATGCGAGATTTCTCTTTGAGGCTATCAGGTGTCAATGCAAAACCATATTGATAACGAGTAGCATGAATCTCTGTGGCATAAAGAGAATTTCGTCTTTTTACTCCACTAACAGCATTAAAGGTAATGTCTCCCATAAAAGGTATCATTGATACTGCACGAGTAACTTCTAATACACCTCGTCTAGCAGTTATTTTTCCTTTAGGCTTTTGCTTGCCCTTACGTGGAGAAGTTTGCTTATCCTTACCTTTAGAACTTTTTTTGTTCTCATCTTGAGATGCTTCCTCGGCATCGCCTCCAGACTCATCTGACGCTTCCACTTTTGCTGCTTCAGCCTGCATAAATCCCAAAACATCATCATCAATGAAGCGAATATCATCAAAGTTGAGGTCTTGCCAAATATGATCCGCTACTGGTTGAGCGTTCTCATCCCAACGTCGATTCACCGGATAGCCAACATTTTGCCAGTAGTACCGTAATGCCCAACGAATCGCCTCAGATGAAATAATAGTATGAACTTCACCTTTCCAATTCAATTTTTGTAAGGGAGTTATATTACCTTCATTTTCCCCACGATTATTAGCTGCGGTTCCATAGCTAGTCAAAATATTACCGAATAAATGAAACATTTAAAATTGCCTACTAAATTCATATTTTGTGTTTTATTAAGCAAAAAAATGTGTAATTATTCACTATTAGAATCAGAGATTTCCAATATTTTTTTCTCAACCACATTGCTTTTTGGATAACTAGCAATCGCAATAAAAGTTAAATCTCTGGCAACTTTCCAATCCATTATCCCAGAAGTTAATGGCAGTAATTCTTCCCAGTGTTTTTCTAAAATGGAAAGTTGACCTGCTCTTCCCCAAAACTCCGCAATAAATTTCCGAAAATTTTCAGCATTTGTACAACGTCCTAGTTGCGATAAAATACGTATATTTTCTCGCTCGATTTGAGCATATTGACCTTCATTTGTTCGTCCATAAATTTTAGCGTATATTTTCTTCAATGCCTCATGACAAGCTTTAATGAAGAGTTTTTGACTTTCTAGATTCCATTCAGCGTTTTGAATCATTTTATAAACTCCATCATTAGTAATAAATTTAAATAAACTTTTATTTTTAAAGATTGTATATAAATTAGCCCACCAAGGAAAGCCTTTTACTAAGTTATCGGCAATTGTTCCCGTAAACACATCGCTAATGATAATATTTTTATTTTTATATTTAATAATTTGGTACTTGGGAAAATAAATACGACTAAGCTTATAGATAAAATCTATTATTTCAGTTGTTTCTACCACTGCTATTTCTATGCGAGTTTTTTGCTGCTTTGACCAAACTACCGTTCCAAATAATATTACTTGGCATCGTTTTACTTGATTGGGTATAGCCAGTTCTATAATTGTTTCGCAAGTAAGGAATCTTAATGCAGCATCTCCTAAGCTAGATACATGGAAATCCTTGTAATCTAAGTTTCCCAAATTCCAGTATTCCTGGGCATAAATTTCTAAGTCAACCACTTCAGGTATGACTAAGGCATATTGTGTAAGTTCCAGTTTCGTATGCGATCGCAAAACAAAATAGTGGCAAGCAACAAGAGCATATAAAAGAGCAAAAGCCAATTGTGGTTTCTCTTCAAACTTAGTCTTTTTTGTAAAAGCAACATGACGAACTACAGATCCCGGATATAGCCACCCTGCTACACCAATTGATTCTCCAAATAATTGACCTTGTTTATCACAGAGTTGTTTAGCAAAATCTTGATGAGCATAGGAAACTGCTTTCTTATACTCGACATCGATTTCTATACCATCAACTATTAATGACCAGGATTTACCCCCATCAAATTTAAAAACTTGGTTATGTTGGAGAAACGTTCCTGTTATTCCCAAGTGAATATTAATTTGGGTTTCAATATTGATTGAATGCGTATTTAAGCCTGTCAGCGAAATTAGACCTTCTTTATTAATCTGAAAGGATTGCTTTAGCAGCCAGTCTAAAACTACGAAATCCTGCCCTTGCCATTCGAGGCTGATGCTGCGAGTAGTCAGCAACCAAGTTAAATTACCAGGTCGTTCTGCAGGTATTGGGTATAGTTTTTCTAGTTGCTTGAGCGTCATCCACAGCCCTGCTATGCCAGCACGATGTATCCAAGTTATGCTTGGATCGCCCAAATTTAACTGAATTTTGGGGTTGACAACACTAGCTACTACGGATATCTTATTTATTTCTGGGAAATACTCTCAAACTTATATTGGGTAGTAGTCAAAACCAGCTTTAACTTGCGTTTCCCTTTATCTTCACAGGCACAAAAACGCCACAGCCCATCTTACGTTTTCCCCCAATGCCATATCTCAGCAATGTTAGCGAATCTTCATTGTTGAGATTAATGATTTCTAATCCAAAACCCACAACCGTAAAGCGCTTGATTTTGATACTTCTACGTTTTGGGCTACCATCAGTATTTTTGGTAATAAAGGCTTTCCCCTGGATACCCAGTTGTTCTAACTGACGCTGTGCTGCTGCTAAAAACGACTCCGGTTCTTGATAAGCCTGGATAATCACTATACGCGATCGCAATCTCTCAGCAGGCTCAAGCAAATAAATTTCAGGAATCCCCAAGCGAATTGTATGCTTACCAATTTTCAGCGACTTCCCTGCTAACGGATAGATTAGACTGATTTTGTCCACAGGTAGGCGAATCTGAAGCCTGGAATTATCAGTCAGATGAATCTGACCATCCTCGCTGGGAATACCTGCAATAGTGTAAATACCCTAATGTATTATCCATGTCGTGGATTTGGGATTGAAAATGAGCGATCACAATAACCATTCTTTATTTAGAAGCCACAATGTCTTCAAAAGCATATTCCAATGTAGCTGACTCTAAAGTGACTTCTTAAACTGCTTGATCCATATCCCAAACCTGTTTTGCCAAATCAGTGAGCATTTTCTGACGCTCTTCAATAGCTTGAGAATTCCAAATTGTAAATTCCTTAGGGTCTTGAACTGCTCGATTAATAGCTGTATTAGTTCCAAGTACAGGCTTCTCTGTTATTGACCTAGTTAACAAGAAAATAGACTGCGGATAAGCAGCCTTTTTTTCGGAAAATGTGCCCCTACCAATGGAGGCGTTTATAGTCTTTTCTAATAAAGTCAGATTACCTAGCCTAGATATATATTTTGTTATTTCATTTGGCTTATCAAAATCCTCAACAATAGCTTGCTCAGGTTTTTGAGGTAAAATGTGTTCTATTTCTATTTTATTCTGAATGAATGTATTTAAATTTATCCAATTTTCTTCACTACCAAATGCTTTTTCATTAATATACTGACTAAGTTTTGCCAACATATACTTTAATCGATATTTTGGCAAATCTTTTTCTTGTAGGCTAAGGAATATTTCTTCAAACTTTTGTCTAAGATCTCGCTTAATGGGTAAAATGTACTGATTTACGAACTGATGTAAGGTATCAGCATCTTTTACTTTGCGGATTTCACTAGACCATTCAATAAAAGTGCGTTCTAGTTCATTCAGCTTTTTCCCAGTAATAATAAGAGCAAAAAGTGTATTTTCGAGCTGGCGGCATAATTCTATAAATAATTCTTTTGGTAACTCAAGACCTGTTAATAATAGACTCATATGTTGTCTAGAATTAGGAGTTAAATGTTTAATGTTAGCTAAATAACAATTATTTGTACCATCTGTATTTTTTCCTTTAATAAAAGAAGCATATGCGTTAGCAGATTTACGTAGCTTTTCTACGAATTCAATTGGTTTTTCCGTATATTGACACACTGAGTTATTGTTCAAAAACCATTCATAAACTTTTTCTTCTTGTACATCATCACGCTTAACATCAAAATTTGAAAAAATAAAGTAACGCAGAAAACTAAAAGGTTTTTCATTAGCTGATTGTATTGCATCATTTAGTTCTTTCCATTGAGTATTAATATTTTCAAAGTTCTCTATATTCGCTTGTTTAAACATAAGGTTCTTTAATAAATCCATAGGATTTAAACCAACACCTCTATCATTAAGAGTTTCAAAAACTCGTAATGCATGATTAACATCTGCTGTTTCAACACGTACAAGTTTTACTTTTTTCGTAAAATGTAAGTAAAATCTCCTTAATTCACTTTCATCTTGCCCAAATTCATTGGAAATAAAATTGTAAATTATCCCATAAGCATTGACCAGATTCTGGGCAGATTTAGTATTATCAACTATCTGCTCTAAATCAAAATTATCATCTGCAAACTTGTCTAAAACTTTGCTACTATCTTCATACTGAAGTGCTACTTTGTACAGAGGTACATCAAACCCGTTAGAATCTGTATCTATTCCGTATATCCGAGTTTTTATGCTATCAACAGCAGCATGATTTTCTAACTTTATAAGATAGTTTTTAACAACACAAGAGAAAATGTGAGCAGTAGTAATTCGTTGTTGTCCATCAATTACTTCATAAAGATTGTTAGTGCCATCAGAACTAGGGCAAACGACAATGCTACCAATAAAATAATCATCTGATTTATGACGAAATTCAAGGGGAGGAAATTCTTTATGTACATCATACAAAAGTTGTTCTACTTGCTTTTCTTCTCAAACATACTCTCTTTGATAAGGTGGTATACTGTAGAAGTCATCAAATAATTTGTCAATAGTTAGATCTAAGGATTTAATTGTTTGTTGATTCATAAATTACCTACTATTGTAAACTGTTATAAACTCTGCTGCGTCGATATGACTTTGTAGCTTATTGGCAGATGCCCAAATGGGTTGCTCAAAATATAAAGTCGCCCTATTGCCGTTTTTTACGTTCTGTTTTTTCTGACCACTTACCAGTGAGTGTTACTCCTCTAATAACCATAAGTTCGTTTTTTGCATCGCTTTAGTATAAAAATTGATTTATTCAAGGTTAAAGCCCAACGTCAATCATTTTGTGATTGTATAGACATATAGCCTCTTGTGCCAGATATCACCTCAAAAAAATTGCTGGATGTGCTAAAATTTAACCATCCAGCAATAATATCATGTAAATTACAGTACAATTACTGCTTTAGTAGTATAAATTATTCTACCGTAACACTTTTAGCGAGATTTCTTGGCTGATCGACATCCAAACCGCGACGGGCGGCAATATGATAAGCCAATAATTGCAAAGGAACTACTGTCAAAATCGGAGAAAGTAATTCTTCCACATGAGAGACGGGAAGAAGATTGTTAAAGATTTCCGCAGCTTCGCCATCGTTGACGGGGGTAACACCAATTAACCGAGAATCTCTAGCTTTGGCTTCTTGGGCATTAGAAATAACTTTTTCGTAAACACTACCAGGGATTGCGATCGCAACTACTGGTACTTTCGCATCTAAAAGTGCGATCGGGCCATGTTTCATCTCTCCAGCCGGATACCCTTCGGCATGAATATAGCTGATTTCTTTTAATTTCAATGCCCCTTCCAAAGCAATGGGAAAGTTAATTCCTCTACCCACAAAAATGAAATCTTGAGTTTCAGCAAATTCATGGGCTAGCTGTTCAGTTAAACTTTCCTGATTTGCCAAAGTCGCCTCAATTTCTTTGGGAATCTGTCGCAACCCATTAATAATTTGATCTAGTGTATCTTTTGAAACTGTCTGACGACGAGCTGCTAAATCCAATGCCAAAGCATAAAACGCCATCAGTTGAGCAGTAAAAGTTTTTGTCGCCGCCACCCCAATTTCAATTCCCGCTAGGGTACTGATGACATGAGGTACTAGATGACCAAGGCTGCTTTCAGGACGATTGGTAATGCCCAGTAGTCGCGCTTGATATTTGGGTTCTTTCCCTTGGCGACGTTCTTTTTCCATCGTCAAAGCTGCTAGGGTATCGGCTGTTTCACCTGATTGGGTAACGCCAACGATCAAGGTGTTAGCCGTCACGGGTGATGGTGCATAGCGATACTCAGAAGCGTAATGCACCTGAGTTGAAATTCCTGCTAATTGTTCAATTAAATATTTTCCAATTAATGCTGCGTGCCAACTGGTACCACAGGCGACGATCTGAATTTGTTCTAAATCGGTATATAAATCTTCAGGTAAACCAAGATTGATTGGTGATTCGGTAGATTCGGTTGGGTTAAAGTATGCGTCTAAACTCGCTCTTACTACTCCTGGTTGCTCATGAATTTCTTTGAGCATGAAATGTTTGAATCCCTGCTTTTCTACCATTGCCGGATTGAAGTTGAGCAGCCGGGGTTGTTTTTTCAACCTGTCGCCAGCAAAATTGTAAATCTCAACGCCCAAAGGTGTGAGGCGGGCAATTTCGCCATTTTCCAGAGGTAGTACTGCACGGGTGTAAGAAACGATCGCAGGTGTGTCAGAGGCACAAAATAACTCCCCTTGACCAAAACCAATTACTAAAGGTGCTTGTTGGCGAACAACAATCAATTCATCGGGGAAATCAGCAGAAATAACTGCAAGTGCAAACGCTCCACGCAAATGGTTAACGGCTTGGCGAACTGCGTCGATGAAGGGAGATGAAGGGGGAAGATTCTTTAAAAGCTCGGCTATTAGATGGGGAATGACTTCGGTATCGGTTTCAGAACGAAATTCGTGTCCTTTAGCTTTGAGTTCCTCGCGTAACTCGCGGTAGTTTTCGATAATGCCATTTTGCACCACTGCCACTCGCTTTGCTGTATCCAAATGGGGATGGGCATTATACTCTTCTGGTTTGCCATGAGTTGCCCAGCGTGTATGACCAATACCAATTTGGGCAGGGGTTTCTATTTGTTCCAGTTTAGAACGCAGGTTATGGAGTTTACCCTTTGCCCGCACACAATTTACCTCACCTTCCCAAACAGTGGCGATTCCAGCCGAATCGTAGCCCCTGTATTCTAGTTTCTCCAGTCCAGCTAGTAAAATGTCTGTCGCTGCTTGAGTGCCTATATATCCAACAATTCCGCACATTCTTCACGCCACTTTTTTTCAGGATGATTAAATCCAGTATAGTAGGTAGCATAAAGTGGACGTTTTGCAAAGAAAAAGGGAGTGATTTACTCCCCTACCACTAGTAGTTCGCCTTGGCAACGCAAGCGGGGAAAAGGGTAAGGGGGAAGGTGGGGTACCCTCTGGGGATAAGGGGCAGGGGGAAAGGTTTTTTATCCCTTACCATGAGTCCCTTTAACCTTTACCCAACCTCCACTTAACATTTTTAGGTTGGCAGACTACTAGGTATTGTTATGGATTTTAGGTTTTTTTACAGTGGATTCGCCGTCAGCTTTTGACCTGACGGTACAAATACAACTTCTAGGATTTAGATACCCAGAGATTATATCCCCAATCTAAAATTGCGATTTCGTAAGGCGGGCAGTGTCCACTTTACGATCGTAAAGGTGCTTGCTATTGAGACAATTAAAAGTCTTGAGTGCTGAGTTCCGAGTTCTGGGTTCCGAGTGAAGAATCAAGAAATTGTGTTTCTGATTTACTTCTTTTTGTCTCAGCACTCAGCACTGGGCACTCAGCACTCAGCTTTTTAGTAAGCTAGACCCATACTGCGAGTTGTTTCAGCGCCCAGGTAAACCCGGATGCTCAAAAAGTCGGTGGGACAAGCAGTTTCGCAGCGCTTACAGCCCACGCAGTCTTCTGTACGGGGTGAAGAGGCAATTTGAGCAGCTTTACAGCCATCCCAAGGAACCATCTCAAGTACATCAGTAGGGCAAGCGCGGACGCATTGGGTGCAGCCAATGCAGGTATCGTAGATTTTTACGGTATGAGACATTGAAAAAACGGCTCCTTTCGAGTGTTCTTTTCTGCGAAAGAATCATAATCAACGCATAGTCTACCGCAGTGGTTGATAGGCCGTAATCAAAAGGCTACATAACTTTAAACAATGTAATAAGCACCGTTAAAATTTGCTTTTGCGAGATTATCCCTATTGACTGATAATCAGCAACATCATCAGAGCGTATTTCCCACAGTTATATACCATAATAGGGTTTAATCGTAAAGACAAATGAAACAAAATTAAAAGTAAATAGGGACATCTCCATAATTTTAACTATGGGGATTTTGGTT
Organism: Nostoc sp. DedSLP04; assembly: GCF_034530775.1. NCBI lineage: Bacteria > Bacillati > Cyanobacteriota > Cyanophyceae > Nostocales > Nostocaceae > Nostoc > Nostoc sp. DedSLP04. The sequence goes on from NZ_JAVRCL010000001.1 coordinate 102,032, forward strand.
AATAATTTGATTTTGCGATCGCCACATCTCCGTGTAAACAAAAACAGGTTGGCAATCTAGATTACGCAAAAACTTGTTTTCATTACTGAATAAAACTGCTGAGTGCGATGTAAATGATTAATTTCGAGACTGCGATCGCACTCAGCAATTTTTTTGCGATCGCTCACTAATAACTTGTATATTTAATTTTTTAGGCCTGGCAATTTCATAATATTTTTTCCTACATATCATCAGAGAATTTCAGAAATTGCAAACTCATCATTTATAGTAGCAATTTGTGTTTGAATATTTGGCAGGGTAGCGGTTACTTGCAGTTGTTCATCTAGATTTTTAGCATCATTAAAATTATCTTTTACATATTCCCTTTCTCGGATTTGTCGAACAATACTTTCTAACAACCAAAGTTGTTCTTCCACAGACAAGGCAAGGATAGAGCGCTCAATTTCTAGTAAATTCAATGAGATCATTTTACTTTTGATTCCTAGTCAGATGTATTTTTCAAAGATATTATATTCAGTCTATCTGGTTAACCTAGAGCATGGCCAATTCCTCATCATTTTCCCCACGCCTATCATTTCACAAATCATCAGAGATTGCTATAAATAACTAGAAAGCCGTTTTATTACTTTTTAATTAAGTATTACTGCTGAAGCAAAATGTACGCTAAACTGACTACATGAATTACGAAACAGCTAGGAAACTCCTCATAGATCAGACAATTACAACCGAGGAAAACCCAGATGCGCTGTTAACGCGTATGAAACAGGGCAAACCGCCGGTACCCGGTCAGATCACTTCGATTTTGTTGGCATTGAAAGTGGTGTTTGAAGCCCTCAAAGATGCAAAGAACGTAGACCGAGAACTGGCTTTAGCCCTTCATCAGTTAAGCATTAAGGCGCAACAACTATTTGGTGCAGGGCGTAAAGCCGGGGTTGATTGGCCACCACTACTCAAAGAAGATTTACTACGAATTTCCTTAGCAGCTGAAAGTATCTTTTCGGGTATATGGCAAACCTTAGCGACTATGGAGTTGGGGAAGAGATGAGGGAGAAATCAATTCAAAATTCAAAATTCAAAATTCAAAATTCAAAATTCAAAATTAAAGAACTTCTGCCTCCTGCCTCCTGCCTGCTGCCTCCTCTTGTCGCCCACTAACGAATTTGCAGTTCATTTTCTAACTTGCCTAAATCAGTTTTGAGCAAAACGGTCATTTGACCGGTAAAAGCTTTGCCATTCTTGGGTTGGGCAACTTCCACCCAATATACATAGCGATCGCCTACTCGTAATTCTCCCTTTAAGGCTTCCCGAATCGGAGTTTTAGCCAGACGTGCGGAATTAACTACCTTCTGGTTGGGATATTGATACACAACTTGGGCGCGATCGTAATCTTGATAAATCTCCAAGCCATAAATCACCCGCAAGGATTCTTGGAGACGCGCAAATGTCATGCCGTTAATAGCATCATACATAGTAATGCGCTCAGTCCGAATTGTGCCCCGGTCTTTGGAAAACTCCACCCTACCAGGAGGCAATACTGACGCTTGAAAAGTGAATCGTTGGGCAGCAGTATCAGTCTTTTGCACAAATAATTGCTCCCCTCTCCTAGGGCGGAGTGTCGGATGTGCTTTAATCCAAGTGCCTACCTCTTCTGTACTTTGTCCTGGTAAAGCATTGGCTTGGGAATCAAAAAGCGTTCCCACACAGAGCCAGGGCACTAGAGAAAAAGGCAAAATTAAACAGTTAAGTAGAGATTTTTTGAGCATTTTGCTGTTCAGGATTTTTATAGAAATTTCCCCATTTGGGATTAACCATAGTCTTCCCGTTTTTCAGCAAAATTACTTCAATGGGTTGTAGCGATCGCGCATCTAAGCCTTTATGGATCGCCGTAGGGGCTAAGATTGTACGGACAAGAAGATAAATTTTGGGACTGGGAGATTCAAAACTCATTATATTGGGTATTGGATTCTGCCTTTAAAGAAGATGACTATTGATGACAAATTAGTACTTCGACAAAACTTGATGGAAGTGAGAAATTCCATATTCAATATCTGCAAACTGAAGTACACCATAAGCTTTAGAATGAACGCTTGCTTGTAGCGATCGCACTATCCCAAAGTCTTCATTTAACACCCGCTCAAATTCCGGTCTAAATTCATCCTGCTTATAAGGAAATGCTTCAATCTGTGCTTTTGTTTGATAAATGAAAACCTCAAACTTGGTTCTTGTGGGAGATAAAGGAGTCAGCCGAAAAACTGAAACTTTGTCTCTTGCAGTATTCACCATCATATTAGGAAAGATGAAGCCCTGATACGATTGTCCCCTTGGTTCTCCTGAAAAAGCGGGGTGATCTTTGACAAATTCATCATCTGTAAAAGGAACAAATATCTGATAGTGTCGCCCAGTTGAAGTGTAAATAATATTCTTCGGATCGAAACACTTTAAACTTTGGGCATGAACAACTGACAAATGATAACACTCTAGATAATTTTCAATGGGAAATTTCCAATTGGCTGGCTCTTCATAAAACCAACGATCGACCTGCTGAAGTTCCTGCCAGGAGTGCTGATATTGCTCTAAATAGTCTGAGAATCCGGCTAAATAACTGACTAAGGATTCGCCTTCTGCTTCTGAGCAAATAAAGATAAAGCCGCCCCATGTCTCTACTCGTCCCTTAGCTAGATAGACAGCCGACTTATCTAAATTGGGAAAACACTCAGCGCGAGGTAAACCTTTAAGATTGCCTTCATAATTGAAGTTCCAACCATGATACGGACAACGCACCCGTTGACAATGACCCTGCCCTTGTAACATCTGCGCTCCGCGATGCGGACAAACATTGTGCATTGCTTGCAATTCACCATTATTATCTCGAATCACGAACATGGGCTGATCGCCAACTTGGCAAGTGAGATAATCCCCAGGATTAGGTAGATCGGATTCACGTCCTACAAACTGCCAGGTGTTACGCCAGATAGTTTGCTGCTCGTAAGCAAAAATTTGCTCGCTAAAGTAGTAATCACCAGGTAGTCCAAATTTTGGTTTATTACTATTAGGAGTTTCATCTACAAATGATGAATGGGTGAAGATATTCATAGTGTTAAGTTCTATTTAATCAGTGGTGTTGAGCGATCGCTGTAGTCAGAACAACCTCAGATGAGATTGCCTCTTGTGCTAATTCCTGCCACCAAGCTTCCATCGCATCGATCGTTGCCCGAAACCCTGCTGCAAACTCTCCAAATTGTTCGGGTTGGATATATGCTGCCAGAGATGTTCTCAAGCCCGCTTCATGTTCAATTTCCCACTCATCTAAATGTTTGCTAAAGAAATATTCCAAATCTTTGGGCATTGCTCCTTCTAGCAACCACTCTACAAGTTGCACGATCAGAGTTAATTCTGGAATTGAGGTTGCCTCGATCGCATAGGTTGCTCCCAGCACATTAGGTAGTTGTTGCTCAAATATCGATTGCACAGTTCTTAACAATTTGGATGTAGCGATCGATGGTGTTGCGTTCTTCACAGGAACACTCAGTCCTTGTTCTAACCCTTCAGCTAAAAGCGTGTAATGAGAAATTCCTTGTGTACTTTTGCCCATCTCTTCGGCAATGTTTTCTTTGAGTTCTTGGGCTACAATGTCCCATTCTGCTACCAGCGCTTTCTGTCTTGCTAATTCTGTGAAACCCACCAACTCCTTTGGAAAAATCGAATATTGCTGCATGATATAAGCAATCTGAGCAAAGCTTGCTTGACTCAGCATTTGTGCAACAGGATTTTTTGTAATACTAAATGCCAGGTAATCCTGAGCGAGCAGTTGATTTAGCTGCTGAGTTAGGCAATCGAATGTGTTCACCATTTTAGTCCTTTCAAAAGTTGAAGTAGTGTCGGTCGATTTGTCTCAAAAGTTGGTGTAAATATAAAAAAGGTGATACTAGCGGCAATATCAAAACCAAGCAAAATTGATGCGTAAAATTAATACGCATTTCACTGGGCCGATCGCCAAGTATTTCTGAATACAGGCAAGGCAAAATTGATACTCAGTTAGCTTGGTTGATTACCAAAGATTTCTGAATACTGATATCAGGACTAAATTTGCAAACGGTGATACTAGCGGCATATCAAAACCAAGCAAAATTGATACGTAAAATTAATACGCATTTCACTAGCCCGATCGCCAAGTATTTCTGAATACAGCTAAGACAAAATTGATACTCAGTTAGCTTGGTTGATTACCAAAGATTTCTGAATACCGATATCAGGTCTGAAATTGCAAACAGTTAATTTATGAAGTTTTTGGCATTCTTGATTGCCAGATTTGGTTTTTGGAATTCAAAAACCTTGAATTTTTATTTCTACAAATATTAAATCATTATAAACATTAATACTTCATTAAGATTATTTAAGTAATGTTTAGCTACTGAAACATTTTTCAAATGGCATTATTAAAGTAAACTTAATTACTAAGTATTGATATTTAGTAAATCACATTAAATATCCCAAATAGCAGGACAAAGATGTATTTATCTTGTTCACAGAAGCAAGGAATGAGCTTGATTGAGGATAAAGTTCGGGAAGATGAAGCACAAATTATCTTAAAAATAGTATAAATACAACTAAGTGATTTTTCTGGTATTTGATAGTATGAAGTTTGTGATGGGTAATCTAGGTTAAGCCAAGACTTGAGCGAACCAAGATTTACCACTTATGAAGATACATCCGTCTAGCAAAGTCCGTGCATTTTCATTACACCTTGTTCTGATCGTTCCTTTCGTATTGCAAGTTTTTGGCATCGTGGGACTGGTTGGATATGTGTCATTTAAAAATGGCGAGAAAGCGGTGAACGATCTGGCGGATCAGTTGATGGAACGAACTAGTGGTGAAGTAAATCAACATTTGGATGCTTACCTGTCGATTCCCCATAAAGTTATCCAGTTAAATGCGGATGCAATTAATATGGGATTGCTGGATGTGCGCGATCGCCTCAAGGTTGGTAAGTATTTCTGGCACGAAATGCAAGCCTATGACCTAACCTTTATCAGCTTGAACCTAGCAACTGGAGAAGGAACTGGAGCCGGCCGCTACGATGGCAAAACAGTGACAATCGATGATAACGCCATCAAAACTCCAAGTCTGCCGAAAAATACGAAAACTTACTTAACAGATAATCATGGCAACCCAACCAAAGTGATGACAACCAGTACTTGGGATACCGTCAATGAACTTGCCTATACTGAACCTGTGAAAGCCGGAAAACCTATCTGGGTTCGCATTTATACTTATTACGATCCTGCTTATCCCCCCTATATTGTGGCATCGGCAGGTCGTCCGATTTATGATGCCAGCAAAAAACTGATTGGTGTTGTCGGGGCTGAAATTCACCTGTTGAAACTCAGTGAATTTTTACAAAAATTAAATGTCAGCCACTTTGGACAAGTTTTTATTATGGAGCGTGATGGTATGTTGGTTGCCAATTCTGCTCAAGAAAAGCCTTTTACTGTACTCAATAACCAAATTAAACGCCTGAAAGCGATCGACAGCCCCAATCCGGCGGTACAAAACATTGCCAAGCAGCTTCAGCAGCGCATTCCAAATTTCCAGTCGATTACCAATACCCAAAAACTGAAAGTTAATGTTCAAGGAGAAAATTTCTATGTGCACGTTGTACCTTGGCGAGACCAACATGGTTTGGACTGGTTAGTGGTAGTTGGTATTCCGGAAAAAACTTACATGGCGCAAATCCATGCCAACACCCAAATTAGTATCCTGTTGTGTTTTGGGGCGCTGATAGTAGCAACAACGATTGGCATATTTACCTCGCGTTGGATTGCCCATCCTATCTTGCGCTTGAATCAGACTACCCAGGCAATAGCATTTGGTGATTTACAACAGACACTCGAAGAGGGGAATATCGATGAACTCAACACTCTTGCTCACTCTTTTAATCACATGGCAGGACAATTGCGCGAATCCTTTGTGGCTTTAGAAAATAGTAATGCAGAACTAGAAGCGCGAGTCGAACAACGGACTGTTGAACTGAAAACAGCCTTGAGTGAATTGCAACGTACCCAAGCACAAGTAGTTCAAAGTGAAAAAATGTCTAGTCTGGGTCAACTGGTAGCAGGTATTGCCCATGAAATCAATAACCCAGTCAACTTTATTCACGGCAATCTTACTTACTTGGATGAATATACTGAAAACTTGTTACAGATGATTTATCTCTACCAAGAACGCCATTCTAGTCATGACCCAGAAATTCAAGCATTAGCAGAGAAAATCGATCTAGAATTTCTTGTGGAAGATTTACAAAAGATGCTGTCTTCGATGAAAATGGGGACTGAAAGAATTCGTAATATTGTGCTATCGCTGCGAAATTTTTCGCGTATGGATGAAGCGGAATTTAAGACAGTTGATATTCATGAAGGTATCGAAAGTACACTCTTGATTCTGCAACATCGCCTTAAAGATAAACCAGACCGTCCAGCAATTGAAGTTATTAAAGATTATGGCAACTTGCCGCAAGTAGAATGCTATCCTGGTCAACTCAATCAAGTATTGATGAATATTTTGGTAAATGCAATCGATGCCCTTGATGAAGCAGACATCAAGCGTACCTCTCAACAGATACAAGAAAATCCCAGTCAAATTACTATCCGCACTTCAGTAGTTGATTCACAATCAATAGAAATTGCGATCGCTGATAATGCACAAGGAATGCCAGAATCGGTTCAAAACCGGATCTTCGATCCATTTTTTACTACCAAACCCGTAGGCAAAGGAACAGGTATGGGTATGGCAATCAGCTACCAAATCATTACGGAAAAGCATGGTGGGAAATTGCTATGTTTTTCTAGCCTTGGGCAAGGCACTAATTTCATAATTCAAGTGCCTATCCGCCAACAAGCTCCTGAAGGCGTCGTCAAAGTATAGACTGTTAATATCTCCCTGCCCCTCTGCCTACAAAGCGATGGGATTTTTTTTGAGTTGGAAGTCCCTTACGCGTAAACATAGCCCAAAGTAGGCATCACCTGTTCAAAGATTATGTTTACAACGCCAATTTTCAGCAATATTTTAACTATAATTACTTGTTGATAAATTATCTCCGACATTAAAATCTTACAAATAGGTTCAAATAAATAAGCATAGAGATAGAGGAAAAAGTTATGGCTTTGAGCGTTACACTAGAAATCGGCAATGATGTTGCTAAAATCACTTTGTCTGGAGAATTAGATGCAATGACTGCACCCATTTTCAAGACAGAGGTAGAGAAAGCAGCAGTTGAGCATCCAAAACACCTCGTGTTGTTGATGCAAGACTTAGAATATATGGCCAGTGCGGGTCTGCGGGTACTCATTTTTGCTAAACAAACAATAGATGCTAATGCAAATATTTACATAGTTGCTCCGCAAGAAATGGTCTTGGATACACTCAAAAAAACTGGACTTGACCAAAGCCTACTTATAGTTGATGAATATGATGCTGCTTCCTGAGAAACTCAACTAGTTACTACCAAAAAAACAAATTTACGCTGGCAAAAACTCTAATCTGCACAAGCATCAACTAGGTAGGCAATAGCATCGTCTGCAAGTGCCGCGATCGTTTCCTAACTGAGTGAAGGCTCAGAAAATATAAAATTCAAAAACATGTTTTTCTGAAACCTTAATGCCTCAACCATAAAAACACCTGGAAACACCGATGCTGAAGCTACAGCATTAATTTCTTCGAGTTGAAATACCCCATAGCGATCGGAAATGTTAACTAAACCAAGCTTAGTGACTCCAACACTTGCCAGTACTTGATTTAAGAGCATCCCCTTCGTTGCCACTGCCAGTCCAGACGCTAGCATCATACTAAATAGATCGTTGCGCTGGATATTCGTAGCGATTTGTTGTTTCACATCGCGTGCTAAATTCCAAAAAGACATACTTGGTTTTAAGGTATGAAATGTAACAGTAGATGAAGCTAATGACCCCATCTGCTCATCACTAATTATTGGTTACGTTAATTAAGAGACAATTTATAAAGTAAATTTTTAAACTACAAGACAACGCAGTATGTATTCGTCGTGAGAAGTTAAGGTCGAGCCTTTTAAAATAATTTGTTCTTTAATAGATAGTTTTGGTTTACGACCTCCTCGTATAACAATAATTTTCACTTTTTTCAATTCTAATAAAGCTTGTTTTTCATGATACAATCATTGGGTATTTAAAATTAATTGTTGTAATTGTTCATACTCCCAACTAATCAAAAACTTTGTTTTTTAGGATTGTCTTCAAGATAATTCAGTATGTTGCTCATATTTTTGTGTAAAAAGATTCTCTAATGTTCTTATATATTAGAATGATACTATTTTAAAGATATCTACTGTTTGGACTTTGGACAAAAAGAAGATAGTTCGCAAGTGTTCTTTCCCCTCTGCTGGCTACGAGGAAAAGTTTGTGTAGCGCACCACTAGAATTATGGCGATCGCACATAGCAATAACGCTCATAGATGATGGCTTTTATTTCCAAGTGAATTATCAACTTTAAGCTTGGGGAATTGGCAGTGAACAGAAAAAATCAAAAGTCAAAAGGAAATAGTCCGTTAGCAAGGCAGTACGTTGGCGTTAGCGTTAGCGCAGCGTTAGCGAGTCATCGAGCGTCAGCGGTAGCGAGTCATCGAGCGTCGGTAATTGCGCACTTGTACTTTTTTAGGGAAGCAAGCTACTTACAGCGTTTTTGTCAGCAAAAGCCACTGGTGTTTAGAAGTCAGGATGCTGCATTGCCGATCGCACTTACCCTATGCTTTTGGTTAGGGAACATTGCTGCCAAACCCGTACTAGGACAATCCATCGTTCCAGCTAATGATGGGACAGGAACAGTTGTGACTCAAGAAGGCAATCGCATCGACATCCAAGGGGGTAAACTTTCTGGCGATCGGGCGAATCTATTTCACAGCTTGGAGAAATTTGGACTCAATCAGGAGCAGATTGCCAATTTTCTCTCGAATCCCAATATTCATAACATTCTCACACGAGTTGTCGGCAAAGATCCTTCAACCATCAATGGATTGATTCAGGTAACTGGAGGAAATTCCAACTTATTCATCATGAATCCAGCAGGAGTCATCTTTGGGCCGAATGCCCAAATTAACCTTCCGGCTGACTTTACAGTAACGACTGCTACAGCAATTGGTTTTGACAATCGCTTTTGGTTTAATGCAGTCGGTAAAAATGATTACTCAAATTTAAATGGCAATCCCTTTGGGTTTGCCTTTGATTTCGCCAATCCTGGGACTATTATCAATGCTGGTAGTTTGTCAGTTTTAGAAAAACACAATCTGGCTTTAATCGGTGGGAGTATTATCAATACGGCGACATTGAGCGCACCTGGCGGCAATATCACTCTTGCAGCAGTACCGGGAACAAACCTGATTCGGATCTCTCAAGCAGGAAACCTGCTGAGTTTAGAGCTAGAACTGCCAAGAAATACAATAGACCAACACCTAGCAATTAACCCTCTGGATTTGCCAACGCTGTTAACCCAAGGGGCTAAGGGACTAAATCTGGGTGCGATCGCGAATTTAGATGCGGGTACAGTGCAGTTAACACGATCTGGTACAACTATCCCAACTGCCGCAGGAACTACGATCGCTTCTGGAACCCTAGATGTTTCTAATACAGGAGTTATGCAGACAGGTGGTACAGTAAACGTCTTGGGCGATCGCGTCGGATTGATAGGTGCTAACATTAATGCCTCTGGCACATCTGGTGGCGGCATCGTTCGGATTGGGGGAGACTACAAAGGTCAAGGTATTTTGCCCAATGCCTTACAGACGTTTGTTAGCAGTGATTCGGTAATTAATGCTAACGCCCTGCGAAACGGTGATGGCGGTCGGGCGATCGTTTGGTCAGATAATAACACTCAGTTCTTTGGTAAGATCGACGCCATCGGGGGGCTTAATGCTGGGAATGGCGGGTTAGTCGAAGTATCTAGTAAGGGATTGCTTTTATTTCAAGGCTTAGTTGATTTGCTCTCGCCTGCGGGGGAAGTCGGCACGCTCCTGCTAGATCCGACTGATATCACCATCAGCAGCGCAACAGATACCGCCAGTATGACCTTCGGTAGGGGGATATTTGCTGACACCACCACAACCTCTTCTAATCTCAACTCGACTAGGCTACAAAATCAACTAGCTTTGAGTAATGTTACCGTTTCGACAACATCGGGTTTGGCTGGTAAAGGAGATATTACAGTCAGCAATCCAATCTCCTGGAGTAGCGGTTCTTCGTTGAAATTAGCTGCCGATCGCAATATCAACATCAATGCCAACATCGGCACAACGGGTGCTGCCAATGCAAATCTCACGCTAGAAGCTAATAACAGTATTTTTATCAACTCAAATGCCAAGCTAACAGCCAGTGGTGTGGGGAAGTTGGATGTCACCCTCAATGCAAATCGAGACGGGATCAATGGAGGAGCGATCGCTCTCAAAAGCGGTGCTGCGATCGATTCTAATGGAGGCAATATAATTCTGGGCGGTAGTAGTAACCCCTTAAACGAGCCAACACAAGGAACAGCAGCAAATCCCATTGGAGTCAGTCTTGATGGAGCGACTCTCAACTCTGGTACTGGCAATATTTCAATTAAAGGTCAGGGAAACAACGCTGATGCGAGCGAGCAGAAAGGCATTTTGCTGAATAATAGCAGCATCATGGTTGAAAATGGAGATATCAGCTTAACAGGCATAGGCTACGGGAATGGAAACAATAACAACGGGATTCAGCTTAACAATAGCCTGGTAAGTTCCACGGGTACTGGGAAGATTACACTCCAAGGTACTAGTAACGCCAGAGGAGGTAGGGACAACGACGGCATTGAAGTAAACAGTAGCATCATCACGGCGACAAAAACGGGGACAATTACTCTAGAGGGGATTGCCGGAGTCGGGACTGATATTAGTGAGGGGATATATATCGGTGCCAATTCCAAAGTCAGTTCAGCCAATGGAAACATCAGCCTCATGGGTACTGGCGGTAATGGAGAAGGAAATCGGAACTTCGGCATTTTACTGGAAAACGGCGCAGAGGTGGAATCGACGGCAACCGGAAATATAAGCTTAGATGGCGCTAGTAGAAACAGCACAGAAGGAATTAGCATTAAAAACAGTTCGATTAACCCCACTGGAACAGGCAGTGGTACGATCGCCCTCACTGCTGATGAAATGAACTTCCTTGGCTCCACCCAAATCAAAGGTACTGGTATCCTTCAGTTGCAGCCTCGGACTCCTAGCTTAGACATTACCTTGGGTGGCAACATTAACGATGCCCGTTTAAATCTAAATGCCAGTAAATTAAACACCTGGCAAAATGGCTTTTCTCAAATATCGATCGGGCGAGATAACAGCAGCGGTAGCATTACCTTAGCAGGTGATGTGACTTTCAACGATCCGGTTACTTTGCGATCGCCCTTTGGCTCAGGTTCCATCAACACTAGTGGATTTCAACTCACAGGAGCTGACAATGCCACCCTTAACCTGCAAGCCAACCAAAACATTACCACTGGCGATGTGGTAAATCAAGGTCGAGAGATTAGAATAACCAGCACCAATGGCAATATCAATACCAGTGCGGGAACTCTCAATACTAGTTCTACAACAGGGAATGGGGGAGCGATCGCTCTCGAAAGCGGCGATGCCATTTCCACGGGCAACCTGAACAGCTCAGGAGTTAACGGTGGTGCCATCATCGCAAAAGCTGCCACCAATAATATTACCACTGGCGCAATTGATTCCAGCAGTAGTTTCGGCAACGGTGGGAATGTCACCCTTGACTCCAGCCGTGACATTCAAGCTACCCAGATTAACGCCCAAGGTGGGAAAAACGGTAGAGGTGGTGACATAGATATTACCGCTAGACAATTTTTCCGAGTCACAGACACCTTCACCGACAGCAACAGCAGTCTGGCTAGCATTTCCAGCCTTGGCGGTAACAGTGGCGGAGACATCACAATCCGGCATGGGGGAGGCAACTTAAATCCGTTTCAGATTGGCAATGCCTCGGTAAATGGTACAGCTGGTGCGATCGTTGGCGGGAAAATCTCTATTATCCCCCCTCCACCCCCAACTGAGACTCCACTTGTTAATTTTAATCCCGTCGATCTCACCAATCCCTTCCCTGTTACGCAGCCACTACAAGTAACCTTTGCCTCCACACCAGCAACTGACACCAACCTACCAGAACTGGAGGAAGCCTTCACCAAGACCTTTGAGAACCATTTGGGCATCAGCAATGCCCGCATCAAAACCCTAAAAGAGGCTCAGGCTATATTGCGCCGAATTGAACAAGCCACTGGCATTAAACCTGCCCTGATTTATGTCTTATTTCAACCCAAAACCGAGCAAGACTCCAAATCTCAACAAGAGGAGACTGTTAAGCAACCACAACCTATCTGGGAGTTCAATTCTCAAAGTTTGGAGCAGCGCCGACAGCAAGTACAACCCACTACGCAACAAGCTCAAGGTAACTACCAGCTCGAACTAGTGATGGTCACTTCCTCTGGAACACCAATCAGACGGCAGATTAAGGGAGCGACGCGAGAGCAAGTCCTCAAAAACGCTCAAGAATTCCAAGCAGCTATCACTAACATTCAACGCTCTCCCCCATATCTAGCTTTGGCTCAAAAGCTCTATAAGTGGCTGCTTGGGCCTTTGGAAAAGGATTTACAAGCTCAAAAAATCACGAATCTCAGCTTTTTGATGGACGCGGGTTTACGCTCCCTGCCGATCGCCGCCCTGCATGACGGACAAGGGTTTATTGTGGAAAGATACAGCGTTGGTCTTATGCCCAGCCTATCACTTACTGACACTCGCTATGCGGATGTGAGAAATCAGCAAGTCTTAGCGATGGGAGCCGATCGCTTCCCCGATCAAAAGCCCTTACCAGCAGCTTCAGTAGAGTTGTCTTTAATCGTTAGTCAATTGTGGTCTGGTAAGTCTTTCCTCAACGAAAACTTCACAGTGGAAAAGCTCAAACAAGCCCGCGCTTTACAGACGTTTGGTATTGTCCATTTCTCTACCCATGCCAACTTTCAGCCTGGTAATATCAATAAATCCTATATTGAGTTTTGGTATAGCAAATTACTAATTAGCCAATTGCAGCAGTTGAAGTTAAGTCAGCCACCAGTGGAACTATTGGTTTTGAGTGCCTGTCGTACAGCATTAGGCAACCCAGAAGCGGAGTTGGGATTTGCAGGTTTGGCGGTGTTAGCAGGAGTGAAATCAGCGATGGGCAGTCTATGGTCTGTCAACGATGAAAGCACAATGGGACTAATGACAAGTTTCTACGAGAAATTGAAAGAAACTCCCATCAAAGCCGAGGCTCTACGGCAAGCACAGGTAGCGATGCTCAAGGGCCAGGTGCGACTAGAGAAGGGTCAGTTGGTAACAGCGAGTCAGAGTTTTCCTTTACCGCCGGAGTTAAGACAAATAGGAGACAAAGAATTTGCTCATCCTTATTATTGGAGTGGTTTCACGCTCGTCGGCAATCCCTGGTAAGGGACTTCCAGAAAATAAATTATCCAATTAACTGGGAGCGGAATGGCACGCTTGTAAAGCCCAAAGACTTATTGTACCTTCGTTCCTAGCCTGAAAACTGGGAACGAGTTCCAAGAGGCTCTGCCTCTTGACTCAGCACGGGCTAAACTTTAGCTATCCGCTAACAGCACTCAACTATACTTCTGAAAAGACTGATTTACATTCAATAGAAGTCTTTACGTGGATCATGAATTTACCAAAATCTTTTCTGTTTTTAGCGATCCTTGTTAGCGCACTTTCTCCCACCATTGTCACTTTTGCTGGCTTGCCATCACGGCGATCGCCATCCAACGTGGAGTGGAAAGTCAGTCTCAAATTCCCACCTGTAGATGACCGAGGAGCGCCCTCTCAAACATTGGGTGGAGGAACGCGTGGCTCTTCTTGTATCGATGAGAGAGGAATACCGATAACGCCTTTGATGCCGTCAAAAAATAATTTTGGGAAAACGGTTGCAGCCAATCCAACACTATATTGGTACATTCCTGAAAATACTGCCCAATCTGGAGAATTGGCTTTGACAGATGAAGCCGGAAATCAGGTTTATCTGACAACTTTTAAACTGCCTAGTACTCCTGGCATCATTAAACTGGAATTACCAGCAAATGTTTCTCTCCAAATTGGCAAGTATTATCGATGGTACTTCACGATGATTTGCGATTTTCAAGACCGCTCTCAGGATCAATTTGTCAAGGGATTACTCCAGCGTACTGAAGTAAGTTCATCCCTGAAAAATCAGCTAGCTGGGGCAGGACTTCTAGAACAGGCAAAAATTTATGCAAAGTCTCAAATTTGGCAGGAAGCACTGAATACCGTTGCTCAATTGCGCCGCGAGAAGCCAACTGAATGGGAAGAACTTTTACAATCAGTCGGTTTAGAGGCGATCGCCAAAGAACCTTTCCTTGACTGCTGCACGAGCGATCCCTAACCTCAGTACAGCTAAATATCAGCAAAGTTAAAACGGCTACTTTGCTACCCGGAAAAATTAATTTTGGTACAAACAAGATGATCTGGAGAAAGTGGAAAAAGCTACTGTGGCAATGGCGCGGTGTTTTGATTACTACTCCTAGTGTGGCTGGTGTAGTCATCTTATTACGCTTTGCTGGTTTAATGCAGCCTTGGGAGTTGGAGGCTTTTGATGGATATATGCGTCTGCGACCCCAAGAAGCACCCGACGATCGAATTGTCATTGTGGGAGTAAATCTTGCAGACATGAAAAAAATTCGTCAGCCAATCGTTCCAGATGGTCTGTATGCTCAATTGTTGCAAAAATTAAAAGCCAGGAAACCACGAGCTATTGGTTTAGATATCTACCGCGATTTACCTGTAGAACCAGGACATCAAGAATTAACCAAAGTATTTACATCTACCCCTAATTTAGTCGGGATTCAAAGAGTGGTAGGAGATAACCAACGCGAGCCAATTGACCCGCCAACAGCACTCAAAGATAAAGGGCAAGTAGGTGCAAATGATTTGGTTTTAGATCCAGATAAAAAGGTAAGACGCAGTTTGCTCTACTTAACAGATAAAAATGGAGAGACTATTTACAGTTTTGCATTATATTTAGCTTTACTTTATCTCGATGCCGAAGGTATTGCACCCCAAACTTCTGGACAGACAAAAAATTGGCAGTTAGGAAAGACAAGATTTATCCCTTTTGCTGCTAATGATGGTGGCTATGTGCGAGCTGATGACCGTGGCTACCAAATTTTAATAAATTACAGGGGGCCAGCCAAACGCTTTTCTACAGTCACGATGACAGATATTTTAGAAGACAAGGTACCACCAGAATGGGGACGCGATCGCATTATTTTGATTGGTAACGTCAGCGAGAGTTTTGAGGATTTATTTTTCACTCCCTATAGTAGTGATTTGTTGACTTCTCCCGAACCTATGCCTGGGGTAGAGATTCACGCGAATATGGCTAGCCAAATTATCAGTGCAGCTACAGCAGGTCGCCCACTAATTAAGAGTTGGTCGCAGCCAATAGAAATAGGATGGATTTTTTTGTGGTCTTTTGTGGGTGCAAGTCTAACTTGGCAATGGCGATATGCAGGTGGGATAAAATTTTTATCCTTCCAGAAAATAACTAGCCCAATTTTGGCAGCAGGTGTGCTATTGGCTAGTACATATACAGCCTTTATCGCCAGTTGGTGGATACCTGTAGTACCACCATTATTAGCATTGTTGGGATCTGCGATCGCCATTACAGTCTACATCGCCCGTACTGCTGGAGAAATTCGTTATACATTTGGGCGTTACTTAAGCAAAGAAGTAGTCACTACCTTATTAGAAAGCCCAAAAGGTTTACAGCTTGGGGGCGAACGGCGCAAAATCACCATACTCGTCTCCGATTTAAGAGGATTTACCAGTATTTCGGAACAATTACCCCCGGAAAAGGTTGTTCAAATTCTCAACTTTTATTTAGCATCAATGGCAGATATCATTACCCAGTATCAAGGAACCATTGATGAGTTTACAGGTGATGGTATTTTAGTGTTGTTTGGTGCGCCTACTGCCAAAGAAGACGACACTATAAGGGCTATTGCTTGTGCGATCGCTATGCAGTTAGCAATGATGAATATAAATGAAAAGATGCAGCAGTGGAATCTGCCGCCATTAGAAATGGGAATAGCTGTCAACACCGGCGAAGTTGTTGTTGGAAATATTGGTTCTTATATCCGAACCAAATATGGTGTAGTCGGTAGCCAGGTGAATCTCACCTATCGTATTGAATCCTATACAATTGGAGGACAGATTGTTATTTCAGAATCGACATTTAGAGAAGTAGAGTCAATTGTTAAAATCTGTGGGCAAAAGCAAGTACAAGTAAAAGGAATTAAACTACCGATAAATATTTACGAAGTTAGCGGGATTATTGGAAAATACAATCTCTTTTTAACTCAAGAAGAAGAAAGATTACTACCCTTAGCTGAAGCAATACCAATAGAATATACAATTTTAGATGAAAAGCACATTGAAAAAACCCTTTTTCAAGGCAGTTTAGTTAAACTGTCCACTAAGGGGGCTGAGGTACGTCCCAAGGATATACAAAAGGATATCATCCCTTCTTTATTCAGTAATATTAAATTAGTTTTATCACCAAATTATTCAAAAGAATTAAGCGCTGATATTTATGCTAAAGTTTTAGAAAAACCAATAGAAGATGGGTTGTTTTATATCTACTTTACTACTAAAAGTTCTGAGATAAAAGCAATTTTTAGTAAGATTTAAGTAGTTGGGATCGGGCAGGAAGGAAGAGGATTTTAGCCTCGTTCATTGTTGGGAAAGGGCTAAAGGATAAGAGTTAAGGGTTTTTTACCTTTTCTCCTTCCCCCAAAACCCGACAAGTATTGTCTGCCGGCCTACTTAACGCTACTCTTAATCAAGCAGACATTCAATGATAGCAATAAATCTACCAAACTGTAAGCGTTTCGCGTCAGCAATATCGCATCCATCAGTTCAAAAGTTGCATCATACGCTCTACCTGAATAGTTATACGCTGCTTAATGAAATTCTTCTAATTTGGCACGTTTAATATTGGCAGATGAGAGTTGATGGTTAAACTCTGGTGATTCTGCTAAAATTAAAGTATACTCCATTGTCCTACGCAAAAAATAATTTATGCATATAATAATCTCCCTTTGGTTAGGTATATAATCATACAAAAGATAGAGATATTAACTTATTTAATTTAATTCTTCTTAACAAGATATAAAGAAATATTACAGAAAGGAGTCGGCTATTAGCATCCAATTATTAAAGAATGTCGTCATCCCAAAATGGCATAATTCCAACATTGCTCTGGATCTCAAACGTGCCGCAGAAATTGCGGATTATTGTTTAAACAATGCCACTGCAATCGATTGCAATACTGCTTTTCCCAAGCAAGAGTTTGAGCTAATTGCTAAGGCTGGGTTATTGGCTGCACCATTAGCGAAAGAATTAGGTGGATGGGGTGCAGGAATTGATGCTAATGTTACCTACGAGCTTTTAATGCTATTAAAGCAGATAGGGCATGGCAATCTGGCAGTTGGGCGAATTTATGAAGGACATATCAACGCCCTACAACTGATTCAGACCTTTGGTTCCATAGAACAGATCGCAAGCTGCGCTCATGATACCCGCGATCGCCAGAAAATATTTGGCGTTTGGAATGCTGAAGCCTCTGATGGTGTGAAGATAATTCCTTGTGAGAATGGGCGTTATCGGCTGGAAGGTTCTAAAACGTTTTGTAGTGGTACTGGCTATGTTGAACGTCCTTTCGTGAATGGAGTATTGCCAGAGGGCGGTTGGCAAATGTGCATTGTGCCAATGGACGAAGTGACAACTCTTAGCGATCCCGCTTGGTGGCAACCTTCTGGGATGCGAGCTACTGCTAGTTACAAAGTGGATTTTAGCGGTGTCGAGTTGGATCAAAGCTATTTAATCGGTCAGCCAGGAGATTACTATCGACAGCCTTGGTTATCTGTTGGGGTAATTCGGTTTGCTGCTGTGCAACTAGGTGGAGCAGAAGCACTGTTTAACCTAACTCGTCAGTATCTACAAAAGTTGGAATATACAAACGATCCATATCAACAGGAACGGCTTGGCAGAATGGCGATCGCCATTGAAAGTGGTAATCTCTGGCTGCGGGGGGCTGCGGATCGAGTAGCAGCCTATGCACCAGTGTTTGGTGGCGATCCCACTATTGTTCACCCGCAAGCAAACCAACTCGTCGCCTATGCCAACATGGTCAGGACAGCAATTGAACAAATTTGCATTGATGTGATGCATTTGTGTCAACGTTCTGTGGGAACTCGCGGCTTACTACCACCAAATCCGATGGAACGAATTATCCGAGATTTGACTCTATATCTGCGTCAACCTGCTTTTGATGCAGCCTTGGCAAATGTCGGGCAATATGTCTTGCATGAAAGTAATCCGGCTTCAATACTTTGGAATGATGAATGAATTTGGCTTGATTGCATTACCACTAGACAATCCTAATGTTTTGCCCTGGCGTTCAGTTAACGAGATCGCTTGTAGCCCAGTACTGATTGTTGCACCCCATCCTGATGATGAGACATTAGGTTGTGGAGGTGCGATCGCTCTATTACGGTCTTTAAATTGTCATGTGCAAGTGTTAGTCATCAGTGATGGTACTCTTTCACACCCTCGTTCCCAGAAATATCCCGCAGCTAGACTCCTAGCTCTGCGGGAAGCAGAAACGCTATCAGCATTAAAATTGCTGGGTGTAGAGGTGAATGATGTCACCTTCTGTAGAATGGAGGATGGGTCAATTTCAACACAGTATCAAAGTGCAGTAGCTAGTTGTCGTGCTTACATTACAGAAATCGCCCCACAAATTATCTTTTTACCCTGGCGATATGACCCTCATGCAGACCACCGAGCGACGTGGAAGTTAATTCACACAGTGCTGAATGACTTGCACTTATCCCCCCGATTGATTGAGTATCCGATTTGGGATTGGGACTTTGACCAACGAGAGAGTCTGCCAGTACCTCTTGAGGTGACAACTTGGCGATTGAATATTAGCGCAGTGGTGGAGTTGAAACAGCAAGCGATCGCTGCTTATCGTTCCCAAACTACAGACTTAATTGATGACGATCCAGAAGGCTTTCGCCTAACTCCCGAAATGTTAGCAAATTTTACTCATCCTTGGGAAGTTTATATAGAGGAAAACCGATGAACCCGTTACAATCTAATTCCCTACCACCCAGCTACTTTGATAAACTCTACAGCGAAAATCCAGACCCGTGGAAGTTTGAGACAAGTATTTACGAAGCTAACAAATATGCTGCCACAATTGCAGCTTTACCCAAAGATCGCTATCGGTCTGCCTTTGAAATCGGTGGTTCCATTGGCGTTTTAACTGAAAAACTGCAAGAACGTTGTGACTCACTGCTCTCAGTTGATGTATCAAAATTGGCGCAGGATAGAGCAAAAGAGCGCTGTCAGCATCTCTCCAATATCAAGTTCCAGATTATGCGTGTCCCAGAGCAATATCCTGATGAAATGTTTGATTTGACCCTAGTCTCAGAAGTTGGCTATTACTGGTGCTGGGAAGACCTGAAAAAATCCCAACAGTACATTCTGGAACACCTGGAACCTGGAGGACATCTACTTTTAGTTCATTGGATACTTTATGCCCGTGATTATCCATTGAGTGGAGATGAAGTTCATGACTCGTTTTTTGAGTTGACCCCAAATAAACTGCGGCATTTAAAAGGTCAACGGGATGAAGAATATCGACTTGATTTATTCGAGCGAGTGTAAACTACCCGACGCCGACGCTATCACGTACAGCGTGCAATAATTTTCGGTTGAAGAAGTAATTCAGGAGCGGAGCCGGAAACGCTCCGCCTCCGGTCATAATCAAGACGCGACGCTCGAATACTCGCTACCGCTTCGCTATCGCAGAATTGCTCATCAGAAACAGGTTGTCTGTATGTCCGAAAAGAGATTGGTTGACGTAGCGAATGCTACCTCAACCGCGCATTCCTCCCGACGCTCTGTGTGATTGGTTGTTTTGTGACGCGCTTAGATCGAGGGTTTAAGACCCCTATTTTCTAGGCTTTTCGTAGGGTAAAGCTCTTTAGTTAGTTCCAAATCATCCTGGGTCGAATTTCCGTGGAGTTTGCTGTAACTGAGCCGTAAACTCTCAAGACGCAAGCGCAAGTCTCCAATTGCTTGTTCAATTTCCACAAATTTCCAGCGCGAAGCCCAAATTTGTTCTGACTGCTGGCGTTCTTCGACTTGTTCAAACAACTGACCAAAGGTATAAGGTTGGGTTAATTTTTCTAAAAGCCATTGGACTGAAACTCCCAGCATCTCTGCCAAGGATACGACGCTATTGCGATCTGGTTGATAGCCATTAAGAACGCACCACCACATCACTCGTAATTGACGGCGGGCAACAAAACGAGTTTCGATAGCCCCTGCTGGCTCGACTACAAATGGTTGTTGTTGCCGTCCCATTTCTATCCATTCATTCAGCTGATTTGCTAAACCAACATTGGTACGTCCAATTTGTCTGGCCGAAGTTACTACTCGCACTAAAGAACTATGGCGAAAACGGGCATTTACCCGTACCAAAGCACGGTAAAAAGCTTCATCTTCAGGAGTCCGCACTGGTGGTAAGCCTCCCGCCAGTGCATACATTTCTGCTGTTACTGCCAAACTTGCTCCATAGTGTTGATAGTGGCGGGGAAAGCTGTCATCAGGGTCGGGATCGAGATAAGTTTCTAACTCGGTTATTAAATAGCGGTAGCCCACTTCACGCAGATAGCAAGCTCTGGCGTAAGGGTGTAGACCCGCACGACCAGTCCGTTCAACAAGAATTCGCCCACCTACAGCATCAGCACCACAGTTAATTTCATACAGATTGGCAGCAATCCAAGTTGGGCTTACCTGCGAGTCTCCATCAGTTGAAGCGATTACCCCCCTTGTGCGTCCTAAGCTACACAAACGGCGGTGTGCTTCATCCATTAAAATCTGACGCACTCGACCAATATAAGCTTGTGCAGGAGGCAGAGTTTTTTCCACTACATGCAGTGCTATATCTGGATGTTCTTGGGCGAAACTCCGGGCTATAGCTGCTGACTCATCGCTACAATTATTTGCCAACAAAATTATCTCGTAGCGTCTGGGATCTAAAAGCTGTCCTTGTAAATCAACTTGATGTATCAGGGCAGTAAGGGTTGCTGCCAACATCTGAGCTTCATTGCGAACTGGAACAATTACACAAACTTCGCAATGCGGTGACGGTGGTATTTGGACTAAAGTTTGAGAAAAGTCTTTACCCTGCTGTACAGATGGAAAGTCAGCAACGAAGAGCAAGCGTTTACTTTCCATAAAAACCATTTTTCCATCTCCAGAAGCAGCTACACAAGATTTCATCCACGATCAGAAATTATTAATATTTGTAACTCTATTTTGAATATTTTCTCATTTGTTTTGGATCTACCTACAGTATGATTAGTGTTGATTAAAACTCTCCAAACATCAGCTATTAAAAACTAAAGTCTGTCTGCTCTAACTCAAAGCTTTACTATTCAAGGCATATTTTTATATCTTTTTGCTAACGTCAAATTTCCGACGAGAAAATCATACTTAAATTATCTGTCTATTTTAGTTAATTGTTTTACTAATAATCCGTTTTAAGAATGAGATGAATAATATAACATATTATTAAGATTTATATTTTAATAAAAACTAATCAAACCGAAGCAGATTTATGCAAAAACTTAAACGCATGATTAATAACCTGCTTTTTGGTCGTTATAAACATTCCTTGGGTAATTCTAAAAGCACATCTGTTCTTAATTTGGATCGGCTCAACCTTTGTAGAAAATTTAGCTTGGTCGTGTTATGGCTGCAATGGTCGAAAGCATACTAAAACCAGCTATTGCGATCCAGAAACAAAACTTGAGGTGGCACTGTTTCATCCTCGTCAGCAGCTTTGGTCAGAGCATTTTAGCTGAAACGATGATTTTACACAGGTTATATCATGTCCGCCAAATTACCCATAATAAAAGAACCCCACCCCCAACCCCTCCCCGCAAGCGGGGAGGGGAGCTAAAGCGCAGCTTTTGCGGGGTGGGGTTCCGGTTATTATGGTTAATTACCCGGACATCATATTATTGGTAAAACTCCCTGTGGTCGAGCAACGGTGTCAGCTCTGCAATTAAATCGGGTTGGAGTCGTTAACTTGCGTCGCCTTCTGACCTCGGCGGGACTGCATCCAGCGCCATAAGAATCTTGGTAGTGGTAAATATCTAGCGATCGCTAATTCATTCTCATTTTAAGGTTTCATGGCATTAAACCCTCACAGCACGCAGGTTTGACATAATTCCTTGCCACGTAAAAAACAACCAGAATCTACTTAACATTGCCAACTTTCATGCCTAAAGCCTGCTTGTTTTCAACTCAGCATTCCTGCGTTGTTTTTTGCTGCTTAGTCTAAATTCCGCTGAAAAATCCACTTTTCTTGAAGTAGGCAAAGTAGATATTGAGTAATTCGGTGTTTATTGTTGGATAAATAATATTGGTGTCAGCAAGTCCAGTCAATGTATTTTGGCAATCAAATGCTGGTAACTGCACGTTCTTTAATAATTGTTCGTCTAACAATGGCAGGAAAGCATGTAAAGCATTTGGAATATTGTGTTTCGCATTGTGTAGCAATTTAGCATACCACTCATGGTAAGAAACTTGCTCTAGCGAATAGCCTAAAGACCGAACTAACTCACACCATTTACCCCAAGACAGACAATCAGGAGAAACAAGGTGAAATGCCTTGCCGAAGGAGTCAGGGTTTTGAGAGAGGTGGACGATCGCTCTGCTACCATAATCAACTGGGGTCAAATCGAGCGGAAATTCCAAATCCGGCACCATACCTAGTTCGATACAGCCTTTAGTCAGACTGCAAAAGAAGTCATCCACATTGGCGATTCCTGTTTTGCTGTGTCCAGAAATTGCACCTGGTCTGTAGATACATACAGGAAGTCCGCGATCGCGTGCCTGCATGACCAGCTTTTCTGCCACCCATTTACTCTGTAAATAACCCCCTTGCAACCCTTGGAATTCTGCCAATCCATCGGATTCTTGAATGTAGTTAGCATTTGCATAAGCAGGAGCCGAAAAAATGCCCAGCGTCGAAACAAAATGCACGGGTTTGACTTTCGTTTGAGCTGCTAAACTCAAAATCGCCTGAGTTCCCAAGACATTGGCTGCTTTGAGTTTTGCATAAGGATAAAGAAAATTGACGACAGCACCATTGTGATAGATGACATCAATTTGATGACTCAATTGATGGAATTGTGACTCATTCAATCCTAAGTTGGGTAACGCCAAATCACCAATGACCGGAACGATCCGAGAGCGAAACTCTTCTTGCCAAAGTCCGTATGCTTGCAAATGGCTTTGGATACGTTGGATGCCCTGTTCTACATCCTGCGTAGGCGCAGCCCGTCGTAGACATCGCACTAAGCAATAAACATTAGCTGTGGTCTGTTGCAGGAGTTCGTCTAATAAATACGCACCGAGAAATCCAGTTGCTCCAGTTAAGAAAATCGCCTGGGGTTGGGCGATAAACTTGAATGCTGTAGTTGGACGAATTGCCGGATCTAAAACAGCTTCTGCTGCCAAATCGATCGCTAAATCAGCAGCTACTCCTGTCTGAGCGATCGCTTCAATTACTTGAGCCACTCCTGCAATTGTTGGAACTTCTAATAATTGATGAATGGGTATGGTTACTTGGAAGTTTTCTCGCAACCGAGACAGCAGTTGCACTGCCAATAAAGAATTGCCTCCCAAATCGAAGAAGTTATCGTAGATGCTGAGTGGGGATCTGTGAAGTAAGTTTTGCCACAGGTCAGCTAAGTGTTTTTCGGTTTCAGTGCGGGGTGCAACAAATGTCTGATGTTGTAGTTGGTATTGAACTTGAGACTCTTCCATGTGCTGGAGAATCTGCTCTGGTCTATGCCAATCTGAAGCAATTTTTTGGTATAAGGCGGTGTAATTGGCGGATTGTTGGGGTATTGCGCGATCGCTGTGGGTTAAACTCCCTTCAGATGCCGAATGTTTTGCTTCTTTGTCTAATCGTTCGGAAGCAATAGCGATCGCTCGACAATCATCTGCTGATAACTTATAACAATAGCTTTCTGCTAAACGTTCCTTGTCAATTGCTGTCAACTGTTCTAGAAAATCCCCGACAGGCTGGTTTTTGGAACTGGGCTTGTAAATAATATCGATCTGCTTCAGCCCGCGTGCCAGGGCAATTTTACCCAGGAAATTGAGCATTTGATACTCAACTCCTCTGCCCAACACTCGACAACTAAGTAATAAAGTATCTACCACCAGGGCTGATGCTGTGGCCTGTACCATCATCATACCCACCAAACCATAATTACCAAAGCGGTCTTTTACATCCACAACATAGCAAGTATGAGTATCTAACAGGCAAAAGGTTTTGATTTCAGCCGACGTTCTGCGTAAGATGGTGGTATTAAATTGATTTGTTCGCTGCGTTAGTTGAGCAACACGATCTATCTGGGAGGGCTGCATTTCCATAATATCCACTTGCAGATTGAGGCTATTGAGGAAATCTCGCAACGAAAGAGATTCGCTAGCTGCTTGCTGGCGTTGACGATTTTGCTGGTAAACAATTGTTCGCTGTCGATCCTCTAGAGTGATCTTTAGACGATCGAATGCCCAGATATGAGCCAGGAATTGGGGAATTTCAGTGGCATTTGTCGGCAATTGCAGGGTTAAAACTTCTGGACAGTGATAGCGGACTTGTGCGCATTCGATGGGGTTGTCATCAATAAAGATGAAGCTATCTAAACTCAGCCCTAGTTCTTGAGACAGCAATTTCAAGTTCTCTGATTTAGTCTGCCAATTAATTTGCCAAGCCGCCAAATGGTGACGCTTTAGCAGCATATCGGAGCGTTGGTCTAATACAGCAAAGACATCTGCTTGATTATTTTTGCTGCACAAACATAGCAACATCCCGCGATCGCACTGCTCAATCATAAATTCTTGCAATGCTTGATAGGATGAATCTATGACAATACCTTCAACTCCATCCTCGCCACAAACACCTTGCCATAAGGTTTGATCGCAGTCTAAGACAATTACTTTATAAGGCGGTCTATGTAGGCAGTGAATTTTTCTCGCCAACATTGTTCCTAACGCTGTGAAGAATGCTGGCGTAAATGGAATATGTCCGATTTCATCGCTATAAGCATCATAGAAATTAGTTACTGGGTATCTTGTTGCTAACTCATGATAATTAATAATATGCAATCCACTAATATCGGCAAGTTCTGTTAATAAATTTGCTTCTATTTGTTCCAAAAAAGTTGCCATTTCTGCATCAGCAATTATTGCATTACTTGGCAACAAACAAAGCAAATGGGGAATTTTAGTCCGTTCGCAGGATTGACGTAATGCTATAACTAAATCCTTAGTATTGCGCTCAATTGAATTCTTTTGTTCGTTACTAGATGACTCTTGTGA
Source organism: Nostoc sp. DedSLP04 (assembly GCF_034530775.1). NCBI lineage: Bacteria > Bacillati > Cyanobacteriota > Cyanophyceae > Nostocales > Nostocaceae > Nostoc > Nostoc sp. DedSLP04. The sequence goes on from NZ_JAVRCL010000001.1 coordinate 127,614, forward strand.
ATCCTCTGATCTAACCCAATCTTCTAACCGCACTAAAACAATATTGATTCCCGTTTCATTTTGCGATAACAGGCTATCAGGAGTCAGCAGTTGTTGGAAAACCTGGTTATAGGGAGCAAAGGTTATTTCTGAGGGTAAATTGAGTTGCTGCATCCAGAAATTTAGAGAATCTGCAACTAAATCGGCGGTAAAAGTAGCTGCGATCGCCAACTTTTGCTTTTGATATCGGCTCCTAGCTAATCTTGCTTTTCTCTCAAGGTCTGTTGGTAGTTTCAATTCATTGAGGCGAATATCTTTTGACTCAACCCATTGTGCTAAAATTTGGAATAAAGCATTACCAAAAGCGTCGATTGTTTCACTTTCAAATATGTCGGTGTTATATGCAATTCCTATTTGCAAATCCGCTCCGACTTCGTAAATATAAGTATATAAATCTAAATCAGTCGGCCCCCAAATTCCTTCGTCAATCAATGAAAACGTCAGATTAGGTAAATTTGTCAAGTCGCTGGGCAGTTGACTGTTGACATAGCTTAATCCGGTTCGGAATGTTTGAAAAAAGGGAGTATCTTGTGCAACCCGACTCGACCCCATGACTTCAACGACTTTACCAAAGGGGACATTTTGGTGAGCATAAGCAGATAACAACACCGATCGCACTCGGCTGAGTACTTCCGCAAAAGTGGGATTGCCAGACAAATCTGTACGCAGCAATAAAGGGTAGCCAAAAAAACCAATCAAGGACTCCACTTGCGGATGAACTCGACCTGAAGCGGTAAAGCCAATTAAAATGTCTTCCTGCTGAGAACACAGGTAAATCAAAGCCTTAAACGCTGCTACGAAAGTCATAAAGGAAGTAATTCCCATTTGTTCGTGACTTCGTTGTTTGATTGCAGCCCACATCACAGGATCGAGTTTAAAAAACTTTCGCCGACCCTGGAAATTCTGGAGTGGCGGTCGGGGATGGTCGATGGGCAATTTTAATTCAAAGGATGCCCCCTCTAGTTGCTGTTTCCAGTAAGCTAGTTCGCTTTTGAGTGCATCATTGTTGAGCCACTGGCGCTGCCATACGGCAAAATCTCGATATTGGATCGCAGGTTCTGGTAGCGGGGAAGGCTGTCCCTTGTAGAAATGACTGTAGACTGTCGCCAGTTCTCGAATCCATAAACCCATCGAGATCATATCGCTGATAATGTGATGAATAACGAGCAAGAGAATGTGCTCGCCTGCATTTAAGCGAATGAGTTTAATCCGCCATAAAGGAGCGATCGCTAAATCAAAGGGAGCTTCAGCTGCTTCATCGGCAATTTGCCAGAAAGTTTTTAATTGTTCGGTTGTGTCTAAATGCTCAAGATTTAAAACAGATAATGTAAAAGGTTCTGGTGCAGCAATATTTTGCACGGGATTCCCTTCCCACACCCCAAACGTTGTCCCAAAGACATCGTGGCGACGGAAAACTTCATTAATACTTTTTTGGAGGCAGTTTAAATCTAGATCGCCATTCAACCGCAAGGCTTGAGCAATATTATGAGCAGATTCTACAGAAGCTAACTGGGCCAAAATCCACAGGCGTTCCTGCTGGAAGGATACCGGAACGTTTTGCGTTTGTGAAATCGGAACCAAAGGAATGGAGGCAGCCCCGATTTTATTCTGGTGTAGTAATCGGATTAGCTCTACTTTATTGTTAGCTAAAGCATTCCGTAGATCGGGAGTGATAACTCCTTTAGGTGCTTGAATGCGGAGTTGTTCCCCATCAACTGATAATTTCACTCCCCGGTCTGAAAGCTCGGCTAAAAGGGCATTTAGGTTCATAGTATTATTTCTTCCACATCCTCAGTGATTTCAGTTGCCGAATTTTCGTTTAGTCCCTGTAAAGCTAGTTGTTTCAATAGCAGGTCTGCTAGTTGGTTGATGCTGGAACCTTCAACAAACTTTTCTAAAGAAAGGTCAATTCCCAGTTCTGTGATGATGCGATTGCGGATTTCGATCGCCATCAAAGAATCTAGTCCGGCTTTGCTCAATGCTTGATTAGTATCCACTCGATCCACAGAACAACCCAACACTTTGGCAACCTTTTCTTTCAGGTACATGGTTAAAATCTGCAAGCGATCGCCAAAGTCATGAGTTTGCAATTGCTGCTGAATTTCTATCGGCGGTGGTGATGTCGATTGAGTAACCGCCAGTTGAGAAAACTCTGCCAAATATGCCGGACAATTCCCCGGTGAGAATTGCTGCATAAATGTCAGCCAATTGAGCGGCATCACACCTACTTGAGCAACCTCCCAAAAAAAGCTCTGCTCCAAAGCCTGTAAACCTTGGGATGGCGATATCATTTCCATTCCCTGATGTTGGAGTTGCTTACCGAACTGACGCTCGGCGGCTGCACCAATTTCAGCCCAAGCTCCCCAGTTAATACTCAATCCCGGTAATCCCAATTGATGACGATAATGTGCTAGAGCGTCTAAAAATGCATTAGCAGCGCAGTGATTAGCTTGACCGGCAGAACCTAAAACAGAAGCAGCCGAAGAAAACAAGATGAAGAAATCGAGCGGTAAGGTTTGGGTTAATGCGTGCAGATTCCAAGCACCTTGTACTTTCGGTGCCATGACTTGATGAAAGCGCTCCCAAGTTTGCTGGAGTAAAACTCCGTCATTCAAAACTCCGGCTGCATGGATAATGCCGCGTAGAGGCGGGTGGCTGCGGCCAATTTCTGCCAATACCTCCGCCACTTGTGACTGCACAGACACATCAGCTTGCATTACCATCACCGATACACCTTGTGCCTGAAGCTGCTGAATCTGGCGATCGCTGTGTTCGTTTGTCCCTTTGCGTCCCATGAGAACTAAGTGCTTTGCCCCACGTTCTACTAACCAATGGGCAATTAGCAGTCCCAGTCCCCCTAATCCACCAGTAATTAAGTAGGTACTATCTGAATGGATGGGGATATCTGCTCGATTATGAGAGTTACGGTAAGGAACCAGTCTTGCCACCTGACGCATCCCATTACGGAATGCAATTTGGTTCTCTCGATCTGGTGATGTCAACTCTGTAAATAGTGCATCAAGAGGGTTTTGAGTTAGCCGATAATTTTCTTGGAGGTCTAAATCTATCAAGCGAAGCTGTAATTCTGGGTGTTCTCTGACGATCGCCTTCCCCATTCCCCATAGGGGCGATTGAACTAATCCAGCTTTATCGGCAACTGCTCCTTTAGTTATTACCCATAACTGAGGTGGCGTTATACCCATCTTTTTAACTAGCGCTTGCACCAAGTACAGAGTACTGCCACAGCTAATACGGGTTGCTGCTTGCAAATCTTCGACGGTTAAGGTTGGTGCAGTTTCTCCACTCTCTAGGCTCCACAAATGTACCACCCCTGAGAGACGCGATCGCTTGCTAAGTATGTGCGAAACCAACTGCTGAAAATCTTCCGGTTTGTGAGGATTAATCCTGAACTCGAACTCGCTCAACAGTTCGTATTCCTGTCCGGGAAAAACTAGAGTACAGGTATCTCCTCGTTCTTGAAACCGTCGAGCAAGTTTCTGACTGATACCTTGACTATCTGCTAAAATTAGCCAGTTTTGTGGTATACGGCTCTCGGTTCCTTTTTGGGCAACGATCGCAGCCTGAGCCAGGGAACCGATGATTTTGTTTTTAGGTGCGATCGCCACCGCCGATGTAAATCCATTCGCTTGCAACACATCTTGCCACTCGGCACTACTTAAGAGCGGGTAATTCGGTCGCAACCAGCGATCGGCAAACAACCACCAACCTGGGGTCAAGCCAAAGCTCAGATCCAGCCAACAATGGCGATCGGTGACTTCTAACATCACCAGAATTCCGCCTGGTGCTAATAAGCTGTGGACGTGGGCCAATGTTTGTTGTAAATCTGGTGTCGCGTGCAGGACATTGGCTGCCACAATCACATCATATTGTTGCCCTTCCAAGCCTTGAGTCGCTGGATCTCGGCTGATATCTAAAGATTGATAGCGGACAAATGGGTAATCCCGAAACTTCTCCCGTGCTTTGGCTGCAAACAGAGGTGAAATGTCTGTGAAGGTGTATTCAGCTTGATAATTATTCAATTGCGGCAGAATGTAAGCGGTTGTGCTGCCAGTTCCCGCTCCAATTTCTAGCAAGCGGATCTTGCTTTTTTGTGGTACTCGCAGTAGTGCTGCGGAAACTGCCTTTTGCACCAATGTATTCATCACTCTAGCAGCTGGGGCATCTTGATACAGTTGCGTCAGCAGGGTGAAATCACCATCGGGAAATAGTAATTGTAGTGGGTCAAGTTTTCCCTGAAGTACTTCTGGTAAGCTGGCACCACAGCGTTCTACTAGGGCGATTTCAGTATCTCCGGTAGGGAATCGGGCTAACAATCGCTCTGGTTGGGGCGTTTGGCGATCGAGGGCGCTAATTACTTCCCAGTGATGTCTGCCGTTAGCAAAATCAAGAGGTCTGAGCCACCCTGCTTCAGTCAAAATATCCAGAAACCGATGTAGCAGTTGGTGATACTGGCTAATCACCCCCAACTGTTCTGCTATTTCTGTAAAGGAAAACTGCAATCCGAGTTGAAAGTCCCATCCTAGTTGTTGCAAGGCACTGATTACATAAGACACACTGAGGGCTTCGAGTTGGGGTAAAAATTCCTCGTTTGATGAGGTTGTTGTTAAAAGTTCGGCCAATTGAGGAATCAGGTTTTGGCTGATGTCTTTGGGATTGAGCAGGTAATCCGGTGAAAGCGATCGCCCCACTTGGGCTTGAGGTCGCCACTCGATTTGATACAACCAATCTGGCGGAACTTGAGGAGAAACTGTCAATGTTGCCGCAGCGACCCTTTGAAGTTGCAGACCTTCAACAACCGCTATAATCTCACCATCATCTGTAATTAATTGCAAATCGCTAATCAGTGTTTTGTTACTGTTCTGGCTAGGATGTACTTTGGCAAAACTCCATAGTCGGTTGCTGGGGCGATCGCAAACTTGCAATCGCTTGATGGCGATCGGCACATAAGCCTCTTTGCTACTATCTTGTGGGAATTTAGCTTGTAAAACCTGAAAACAAGCATCCAAGAATGCTGGATGAAACTGATAGGTATCTGTTTCTAAAAGGCATCTTTGGGGTAACTCAATTTCTCCTGTTACTACTTCTGAATTCAACCACAACTGTTTAACTCCCCGAAAACTAGCACCATAATCAACTCCCCGTTGAACAAACTGTTGGTAATGTTCGTCTTGCTTATGAGAAGCTACTTCCTTGGGGAGCCAGTGCGTTGCAGAAAGTTCCAGCGATGGTTTGAGATTGGATGCGGTGACATTTCCAGAAACATGCAGCATCCAAGATGGTGAATCTTCTTCATCTAATTCACAACTAAAAATTTCAAAGGAATATCCTTGTTGTTCTGTTGGCTGAAAAATTAACTGGAGTGTTTTTTCATTTTCTGATAGAACTAATGCCCGTTTATATAGGACATTTTCTAAAATTAAATTTTTGGATTTCAAAACCTTCGCTGCTGCCCCTAAAACCATCTCTAGATAAGCCGTTCCTGGCACGATTACTTTGCCGTAAACGCGATGTTCAGCTAAAAAAGCAGGGAAATTAGAATTGATTTCGGTCTGGAAACGAATTTCTTTCGAGTCTGCCAAGTGCAATCTAGAACCGAGCAGAGGATGAGAAGATTTAAGATTTCCAGAGGGGATTTGAACATTTTTTTGGCTGCTGTCTTTGTTTGGTTCAACCCAAAAACGCGATCGCTCAAAGGGATAATTCGGCAATACCACGCGCCGATGCTCAGATCCCCGATGAAACTCCGACCAACTTACCGATATTCCCTGCTCATACAACGCCGCTAAACTGGTCAACATCTGCTGCCAATCTGATTCTTGCGATTTGAGACTTGCCAGCCACAGATGTCCTGATTCTGGGATACACTGACGACCCATGCTTACCAAAATTGGGTGCGGCCCCACTTCCAAACAAGCCAAATTTCCTAACGCTGACAGGCTGACAATACTGTTAGCAAATTGCACTGGCTGCAACACATGCTGCACCCAATATTCAGGCGTGCTAATCTCCACTCCTGCCAATTGCCCTGTGATGTTGGAAATAAAGCGAATATTCGGGTTTGGTGTACGGTAGCTCACTTGCTGGGCAATCTGCCCAAACTCTGCCACCATTGGTTGCATCAACGGCGAATGAAAAGCATGGGAAACTTTCAGTGACTTTGTTTGCACTCCTCTGGCTTCTAAGATAGCCACAGCCGATGCGATCGCCCCAGCTGCACCAGAGATCGTGATTTGTCTTGGTGCGTTGATTGCAGCAATCGTTACCTCCGGCAATGAATCAATTACCGCAGATACTTGTGCCAAATCAGTAAATACCGCTACCATTGCCCCTGTCTGCGGTAGTGCTTGCATCAATTTACCCCGTGCAGCAATGAGTTTCAATCCATCTTCCAGACTGAATACACCTGCAACAGTTGCGGCAACATATTCGCCCACACTATGACCCATAACAGCACTAGGCTTGATACCCCAAGATTGCCATAGCTGGGACAATGCATATTCCAAAGCGAATAAGACAGGTTGGGTATAGCCCGTCTCATCCAGAAGATGAGGCGCTAAGTTTTTTTCCCTTTCCCCTTTCCCCTTTTCCCTTTCCCCTAATGGATACAGCACTTCTAACAATGGTTGCTCTAATAATGAGTCCAGGATTTGGGCACAGCGATCGAGTGCTTGTCGGAAAACAGGTTGGGTTTCGTAAAGCTCTCGTCCCATACCGATATACTGCGAACCTTGTCCAGTGAATAGGAAAGCTACCCCTGAAGCCTGAAAGCGAGTGCGCGAATTTTCGGCAATAAATGTTGTGAGTTGATTTCTCAATTGTGCGGGTGAATCAGCAACCAAAGCCAGCCGATAATCAAAATGCGATCGCCCCACATTACTCGTATAACAAATATCCCTCAAACATACTTCTGAATGAGACTCCAAAAACCCCACATACCGCCCAGCTAATTCCCGTAAAGCTGTCTCAGTTTTTGCCGAAACCGTCAATAGGGATTTTGGATTGTCATCAGCATCATCCAATCTAAAATCTAAAATCGGCAATCTAAAATCGGAGGGCGCTTCCTCCAAAATGACATGGACATTCGTACCGCCAACACCCAAAGAAGTTACGCCAGCCCGCCGAGGCGTTTGGTCTGTTTGCCAGTCTGATAGAGTTGTATTTACATAAAATGGACTGTTAGCAAAATCAATCTTGGGATTGGGATGTTTAAAATTTAGGCTAGGCGGCAGCAATCCGTGCTTGAGTGCCAAAACTGTTTTAATCAATCCTGCTATGCCTGAAGCTGTATCTAAATGTCCGATGTTAGTCTTTACAGAACCAATGGCACAAAATTGTTGCTTCTGTGTTTTGCTACGAAATGCTTGGGTTAATGCTGCAATTTCAATCGGATCGCCGAGAGTCGTTCCGGTTCCGTGGGTTTCGATGTAAGTAATAGTTTCTGGATTGATATCTGCGATCGCTTGGGCTTGGGCAATCATTGCTGCCTGTCTCTGAACGCTGGGAGCCGTATAGCTGATTTTTTGGGAGCCATCGTTATTAATCGCAGAACCCTTAATGACGGCGTAAATATTATCTCCATCGGCGATCGCATCTGCCAATCGTTTCAACATCACAATGCCAACGCCATTGCCGCCAACGGTTCCTTGGGAGTTAGCGTCAAATGCTCGGCAGTGACCATCGGGTGAAAGAATCATTCCTGGCTGATAGCGATAACCAGATTTTTGAGGTACAGCGATCGCCGCAGCGCCAGCCAGAGCCATATCGCATTCTCCCTGAATCAAACTCCTACACGCTTGATGAACTGCAACTAAGGAAGTCGAGCAAGCGGTTTGCACGTTGACGCTGGGCCCTTGCAAGTTGAATTTGTATGAAACCCGCGTGGGGAGAAAATCTGTACCATTGGCGATCGCTAGTTGCGAGTCGTCAACGTGTTCTAGGCGATCGCGATTTGGGTAAAGATTGTGATTCCAGTAGGTTCGACCTGCATAAAGATTCATCCCCATGCCTGCATAAACCCCGATTAATCCTGTATAAGTTGCAGGGTCGTAACCAGCATTTTCGAGTGTTTCCCAAGCACACTCTAAAAACAGCCGATGCTGTGGATCGAGGATTTGAGCTTCTTTGGGCGAGATATCGAAAAATGCAGCATCAAATAAATCTATGTCAGATAAGATACCACTAGCTTTTACATAATTGGCATCATTCAAAGATGAAGAATCGATTCCGGCTAACTCCAGTTCTTCATCGCTGAAGAATGAAATCGATTCCACGCCATTACAGCAATTTTCCCAGAATTCATCGAGTGTTTTGGCTCCTGGAAAACGCCCGGACATACCGATGATGGCAATTTCTAATTGCTGGGTATCTTTCATCTTACCCAAACGATGGGATGGCGATAATTGCGATCGCTCCGGCAATGGCATTTGAGCTTGATTTAGAAACTCTGCTAAGGTCTGAATAGTTGGATATTGGAACAAGTCAATCAGTGACAGATGTTGCCCAAATTGTTTTTGTAAGCGATCGTGAACCCGAACCAAGGTGAGCGAACTACCACCTAATTCAAAAAAGTTGCGATCGATACTCACTGAAGAAATGCCGAGTACGTCTTGCCATATTTGAGCTATCTGGCGTTGAATGTCAGTTTGGGGCAAAACTACTTGCCAAGGTTGGTTGTGCTTCTGATTGCTGCCAATAATTTTGGCAATGTCTATCGTACCCGTTTGTGTTAAGGGCATTTCCGCAAGGTGTACAATTTCACAATGGCTAGGAGTCCCAAAGCGATCGCTAACTCTCATTTGCTCCCAACCATACAACCCTGCACTATCCACAGTGGTAATATAAGCGGTTAATTTATTGACGTTATCGGCTTCTGTCTTCAGATATCGACGAATATGGGGATTACTGCCATTTAAACCAATAATTAGCTGCGGTTGATGACGCGATAAACCTGCTAGTAAGGAACGCCAGCCCTGTTCTTGAGTGATACTCTGATACCCCAAGCGATGAGCTGCTTCCCGGCTGTGGATCGGGTTTCCTTCGCTCATACCAACATCATCCCACTGGCTCCAGTTAAAGCAGTAAGTCTCAGGATGGTAATGGTATTGCTGATACTGACAACAACCATCTAAAAAACTGTTGGCAGCAGCATAGGCACTAAAGGTTGCTCCGCCAAACACACTATTTACAGAAGAAAAGCCGATGAAAAGGGCATCTGGTCGATTCTGAATCAATTGAAAAAGCGTCCAAGTGCCCTGAACTTTCGGACGTAGCATGGTACGAAAACTTTCTAGTGTAGCCACAGCTATCCAGTGATTTTCCATCACTGTCCAGTGGTGTTTGAGATCGCCTTCACCTGCGAGATGAATAATTCCTGCCAAGGGTTGATTCCATCTCAACTCTGCCTCAGTGACAGCCTGTTGCAAGCAAGTTAAATCGCAGATATCAACAGATTTGTATAATAAATCACCACCTGTTGCTACAAGCGAGCGATAATTTTTTAGTCGCTTGGCGATCGCTGTATTCTGTTCGAGATGCTGCAACCATTCTGTTTCTGGTGGCAAATTTGTTCTGCCAACAATCAGCAATCGCACACCAAATTGCTTAAGTAAATATTGGCAAACTGAAGCCCCAATTCCACCCAATCCGCCTGTTACCAGATAAGTCTGCCCTGCTTTAATTGGTATTTCCTGGGTTGGACTAGCAAGCATATCGACTTTGGCAAGTGATGAGACTAGCCGTTGACCTTGACGATAAGCAATTTCACTATCATTTTTAGTAATATTTAATTCTTTAAACACATGTTTTGCATTTGTTTCCAGTGACCCAATTTCTAAGTCAAGGTGGCGACAGTGCAACCAAGATAGTTCTAAAGGAATTGTTTTCAGCAATCCGATAAGTGTAGATTTTTCATAAGCGATCGCATCATCGCTGTTAGTTAACTGGACGTTGTTAGAAATGACTTGTAACTGAATATCTATATTTAGTAGTTGGTGTTTTTCCTTGGCATTTGCTAAGGCTTGCACTAAAAATAGAATGCTATATAGTCCTAAGTATTGAGCGCGTTCTAGTTCCTCTAGGCTAGAAACTTGACCCCTAGACTCGTTGTATGTCCATAAATGCAAAATCTGAGTGGGAATATCCGATGCCAAAGACTCTAGTAACCGCCGATAGTGATCGGGATTTTCGGGGTTGATGGTAAAGCGATCGCCTTGCTCAGATTTGATAAAATCTGTACCTGCTGTAACGCAGATATAAGATTGATTATTGCGTTCGAGTTCTGTACACAGGTAATTTCCTAAACCTAAATCATCGAGAAACACGAGGTATTTCTGAGTCGGAAGTTTAACTGGCTGCCGATGTTTGTGATTTAACTGCTTAACACACCAAATTCGGCGATAAAACCAGTCAGGGATTGTGTTGGCATTGCCACTGAGGATATCAAACTGACGCAGGATAGGTTTAAATTCACCTGATTCAAAGCGTTTAACCAATTGCGATCGCTGGATCTTACCAATGGCCGTTTTTGGAATCGCAGCTTTTTCAACTGGAATTACATAGCTGGGATTGATACTACAACGTTGGACAACTTTTTGGCGAATGGTTTGCATCAACGTTGCAATTTCGATTTCATCCGCGCCACCTGCATGGAAGAAGATAGCTAGCTTTTCTGAACTTTCTCCATCGCGGACTGCAACTGCGGCAGTGTAGGAAACAACTACACCTGCAATTTCTTCAACAACTGCTTCGATTTCATGACTATAGTAATTCAGTCCATTAACGATAATAACGTCTTTCTCTCTGCCTGTAATTGTTAAACGTCCTTGTCGTAAGAAAGCTAAATCTCCCGTCTTGAACCAGCTATCTTCTGTAAAAACCTCTGAATTCAGTTCTGGTTGACCAAAATAACCTGATGTTACTGTCAATCCTTTTACTTGCAGCCTTCCGATGGCTTCTTCTTCAACGAGCTGGTCTTGAGCATCAACTATCCGCAGAGAAAATCCGGGAATCGGCGCTCCAACTTCCACGAATGCATCTTCATCCGTGGTTGATTCTCTAGAAAAGTTGTGAGAGTAAGTCACTCCCGAACAAGTTTCAGCCATTCCCCAAACGGGATGTATTGCCGTAGTCGGGAGTCCGTGCGCTGTCAGCAATTCGAGAAATCTTCTCGCAGTTTTACCAACAATGGCTTCTGCTCCGTTCAAGATGTATCGCACTGATGATAAATTCCAATGCCCCTGAGAAAGTTCTGCTTCAGCAGCGTTGATTAACCCATAGGCAAAATTCGGTGCAAAGGTTACACTCACGCGATAATCAGACATCCAATCAAGCCATTTCAGGGGTTGTTGCAACACCCAATCGGTGACGGCATGAATTTGCTGACAACTTATATAGACATCCCGAATATGAAAATACACTAATCCGGCAACGTGATCGAGTGGCATCCAGTTTAAGGAAACATCTTCTTGGGTAAATTCATTCATCTGGACACTCGCAGCCGACCGACAGATGAGACTGCGATGGCTTTGCATAACTGCTTTCGGCGTACCTGTACTGCCAGAAGTTAGAAACAGCACTGCTAAATCATCAGCCGCCGGAACATACCAGTTAGGATCGGGATGGTAAGATTGCAACTCATTGAGGGTAGCAATCGCCAAATTGTCAACTGGCAAATCTGTCAGGGAACGTCTCAGTTCAGGTGCTAATCGATCGCTAGTCAGTATTAAGCTTGGTTCTAGTCTTTGCCAGATTTGAGCTAATTTATTAACGAAACCATCAGAGCGATCGTAACTCTGAGGAACGGATAAAGGAATTGGGATAAATCCGCCTAAAATACAGCCCCAGAAGGCAGGAATGAAGTCTTGAGGCCGGTCAAATTGAAAAATTATTCGATTTTGAGGTACGAGTCCTAATTTTCTTAAACCCGCCAAAATCCGTTGAGCTGCGTCTAATAAATTTTCGTAGGATTGGTTTTGGCAAGCATCATCCGGTTGGATGTAAGTAATTCCTTTTGAAGTTTGTAACGCTGCCCTTTGGAGTAGTTCGGCTAAGTTAGTGGTTGCGTCTGTTTCCAGTTGTAAAGGTTCGCCATGACTAATTGCTTTGGCTTTTCGCTGGGAAATCTGAGATTTTGAAGGCTCAATTTGTTGATTTACGCCAGAATCCTCTAATTGAAAATTGAGCTTTGTTGTTTGAGTATCCGCTAGTAAATCCCAAACGTGTAATGGTGGCAGTTGTTTTGTCTGGTTTTGTACGATAACTGCGACTTGGTTGATGGAAGGGAGCGATCGCAAAGACGATTCCCATCGATCGATCAAATCTATGTCAATCACGGCTAAATCAGTTAGACGGCGATCGTCAATCAGTCCCTCGCTGGTGAGCGGCAATCTGGATAACCAAACGTAGGATTGAGGCAAGATAGTGTTTGGCAACTGAACCTGCAAATATGCATTTAGCTGTGCCAACGAACATTTTCCTGATGCAACTATGTAGGCAACTAACCACATATCTGTGGTTTCTGTTTCTCGGATTAATACCCGACACTCTTCAATTTCTGGATGGTTCAGGAGCGCAGTTTCCAGTGCTGCTTGGTCTGCTAAGTTTGCCTGAAAACCATTGAGGGTATTAATTTTCTCCAACATCTATAAGCTCCAAACTAACTTAGACACGTTTGCTGTTGCGGGATGTCTTTACTTCTACAAGCAACCCTATTAGTTGGTGGTTTGATATAACAGGCAACAGCTAATAGGCAACAGGCTTAAAAGTTTTTGGTGTCGGGATTTGACGATCGGTTGATGTCCTAACCTACCAAGGCAACTGCTATATATGCTTTTTTTGGCCGTTTTTGACATATTTGCTGTTTAAGGTCGCTACCTTGTGAATATTGAGAATACATGAAATTTTTTTGTAGTTACTAACTTCGTGACCATTTGTAACAAGTAACCTGAAAAGAGAATCTGAAAAAATTGGACTTAAAGGTTTGTAAATATTTGCTAGCAAGTTTTAGGAAGATTTTTGTCCAAAAATCATTCAGTTTTAAGTGCAACGGTGTCGAAAAACAAAACTATGTAAATAAAAATCAATTAACTTGTAAATCTTGTTGTATCTAGTTAAATTCATTGTTTTTTTATAATTTAAATTCCTGCGAATTGACTTAACTGATTCCTAATCCGTCGTCACGATTTACAATTAAAATATTACAATTTTGGTTTCCGTCTTGTTGGTAAATAAACCGATCTACGCTCTTCAGAGCTAGATAAACTCCCAAACCGCCAATCTGTCGTTGCTGTAGCGACTTGTTCAAATCATTTGGAGTTAACTTTTGAGTAGGATTGAAGGGAACACCAGTATCTTTAATCGTAATGGTCAAGGAGCGATCGTCAAGATCGGCTTTTAAAATCAAAATGCCTTGGCGATTTGCTGCCTGATAGCCGTAATTAATGATGTTTGTAGCGATTTCATCAACCGCCAAACGCAGTCTATAGGAGGTTTTTTTATTCAAACCTGCTACCATTGCTGCTGCCATCACATATTCTGCGATCGCCTTTAAAGAGTCCAGTGTTCCAGGCACAGTTAAAGGTTCCATATTTTACAGATTGGGGGTAAGTGAAAGGATGAAACTTTAGTCTGATGCCTTTCTCTGCACAATCAGCATTGTGATGTCATCATACTGAGGTGCGTTGCTGATGTGAGCGAACAAATCAGTTGTAATGCGCTCTAGCAGGGGAGATGGCAAAAGTGCAGATCGATCTAGGAGCGATCGCAGTCGCTTTTCAGTAAAAAACTTACCGCTGGGGCTACGTGCCTCAGTTACTCCATCGGTATAGCCAATTAAGATATCGCCTGGTTCCAACTGTACTTGTTGAATTTTAAATTTCATATTAGGCATCATCCCTACTGCTGGCCCGGTTGAGTTGAGACTGGCTTTGATACCAGTCTCACCAACAACAAACAGAGTTTCGTGTCCACCATTGATGTAGGTGAGAATGCCAGTTGCCGGATCTAGCACGCCAAAAAACAGCGTAGCAAACATACTCATCTGGGCGTGCTGCTGGGCGATGTAATTATTCGTGAGCGCTACTGCTTTCAGGGGGTTAATTTGGTATAAATTGGTTGCCATCTCTGACTCCAGCAAAATCGATAATTCCGCCTCATTGGCAATAATAGAGAGTCCGCCCAAACTAATTTGTCCCGAAAAAATACGGATTAAGCTTCGGAACAAAGCCATAAATAAGGCAGCGCCTACACCTTTGTCGGCGACATCAGCAATAACTAGTCCCAAGTAGTCGCCAGGTAGCATAAAAACGTCGTAGAAGTCGCCAGCAACTTGACGCGCAGGAGAGAAAAACGTGGCAATCTCTAAATTAGGTAGCTGTGGGATTTCATTGGGTAGAAAATCTCTCTGGATTTGCCGCCCTTTTTCTAATTCGTAGTTGAGCGCTTTGGAATAAGTTTCAATTTTCCCATAGAGCTGGGCATTTTCTAAAACTATAGCGATTTGGTCAGCAGTGAGCTGCATCAGATGGGCAATTTCTGGGCTAAAGTGCCCCGGTTCTGGGTGTAGTAAGGTAAGAATACCTAACACCTCTTCATTCCTGAGAATGGGAACAGCTAATGCTGAACGTACAGTGTAAGGCTGATTGGGCAACTGCAACCAACGATCGTCGGTTTCAGTGTCTACGATCAATCCGATCTGGCGCTGTCTGTATACCCAACCAGCAAGCCCCTGTGCTAAAACGCAACCAATCAGGCGATCGCGCTCCGCTAGTGCTGTCTCCCTTTGCGTGAGGATACTATCGGTGACAGCACCCTGGCGATCGAGTAAAAATAGACTGCCTTTTTGGGCACCAGTAAGCTGACTACAAACATCTAACGTGTCTTGTAAAGTAGCTTTCAACATCTCTTCTTCGGGTGAAGCGCGGATGATTGTTGCTACTGAATGCTCCAGCAGCTTTTTTTGAGCTTGGAAAGCAGCTTTTTCTGTTTTTAATTCAGCTACCTCTCGCCGCAGGGCCTTCAGTTCCTCAATTAGCTGTTGATTCTCTGCTATGCCATTCTCTTCATAAGATTGTTGGATCATAAATAGACCTGTCGCTTTATTATTGGGGTAAGATTCAGGACGGCGATCGCTTCACTAAATTGAATGCATCTGCTAATTTAAATAGAAATTCCACAATTCTCCTGCGATAACTCTTAAGTTATTTTGATATAAAAGTCATCCCTTAAATAGTTGAGAATTTATAAGATTTGTGCATAAAGAGTGAAATCTTGGTATTCTAAACAATACCAAGATTTTCTCGGAGAACACTAAGATTTTTTGGAGAACACCAAACCAAGATTTTCTCGGAGAACACCAAAATTTGTCAAAACTGATGGCTTCATCAGTCTGATAAATTTTTAATACCTTCATTAGACCTCTTGCATAAATCAAAAATAAGAAAGAACCCCACCCCGCCAAAGCTACGCTTTGTCTCCCCTCCCCGCTTGCGGGGAGGGGTTGGGGGTGGGGTGTTAGAGACTTTTGCAAGAGAAGAGGCCTATTTACTCGCAGATGTTGGCTTTGCTTGTCAATTTGCCAGAGATTAGCGTTCTGAACAATTTCCAGGTTTTAGGAGTAGCCGTGCATGGAAAAACAACATACTAGTCAGACGCTAGTAGACGTATTGCGCTACAGAGCTATTGGGCAACCTCAGACGCTAGGCTATACCTTTTTGGTAGATGGTGAATCTGAGGGAAGTAGACTCACGTATGGAGCATTGGATCGAGAGGCAAGGGCGATCGCTACCTACTTGCAAACATTTGCAAAGTCAGGCGATCGCGTACTCCTGCTCTACCCACCTGGTTTAGAATTTATTACTGCCTTTTTCGGCTGCTTATATGCTGGTACGATCGCGATTCCTGCTTATCCCCCTCGGCAAAATCAGTCGATTGCTAGGTTGAGTGCGATCGTTTCCGACGCCCAAGCAACTGCCATCCTGACAACAACAGCACTATTGCCGATCGTAAAGAACTACTTTGCAGACAATCCAGAACTAGCATCTCTAAAAGTCTTGGCCAGCGATGGGATTTCTGAGGCAATCGCACAGGAATGGCAACCACCTAATATCAATGGAAATACTTTAGCGTTCCTGCAATACACCTCCGGTTCTACGGGAATGCCTAAAGGAGTGATGGTCAGCCACAGCAATCTGCTGCACAATTTAGCCTACATCGACCAAGGTTGGAATCACACACCCAATAGCCTGATGGTGACGTGGATTCCCTTCTTTCACGACATGGGGCTAATTTATGGAGTACTCCAACCTTTGTACTACGGCTTTCCTTGCTATATCATGGCGCCGGTGTCCTTTATTGGGCGTCCGATTCGCTGGCTGCAAGCTATTTCCCGCTACCAGGCAACCCATAGCAGCGCACCCAACTTTGCTTATGAATTATGCGTTAGGAAGATTACCCCAGAACAACGTGCTAGCCTAAATCTGAGTTCTTGGCAGGTTGCTTCTAATGGTGCCGAGCCAGTCAAAGCGGAAACACTCCAACGGTTTGCCAAAGCATTTGCCTCCTGTGGGTTTCAAGAAACAGCTTTTTGTCCAGCATACGGGCTAGCTGAGGCGACGCTGAAAGTGACTACCGTAGAGGCACAAACTCAGCCAATAACGATCGAGGTAGAGACAACCGCACTGGCACAAAATCGGGTAATGCTGGCAACAG
This sequence comes from Nostoc sp. DedSLP04, assembly GCF_034530775.1. Classification (NCBI taxonomy): domain Bacteria; kingdom Bacillati; phylum Cyanobacteriota; class Cyanophyceae; order Nostocales; family Nostocaceae; genus Nostoc; species Nostoc sp. DedSLP04. The sequence goes on from NZ_JAVRCL010000001.1 coordinate 144,378, forward strand.
CAGAGGATTCCAAGACGCGGCTTTTAGTTGGATGTGGCAATAGCCAGCAGGGCGATACCCAAATTGCGATCGCTCATCCTGAATTGTTGACGCGATGTTTACCGGATGAAGTCGGCGAAATTTGGGTCGCAGGAGCAAGTATCACCCAAGGCTATTGGCAGCGATATGAGGAAACAAAACATACATTTGCAGCTTATTTAGCAGATACAGGGGAAGGCCCGTTTCTGCGTACAGGAGATTTAGGCTTTTTACAAGACGGCGAACTATTTATCACCGGAAGACTCAAGGATTTAATTATTATTCGAGGACACAATCATTATCCTCAAGACATTGAACTCACGGTTACAAATAGTCATTCGGCTTTAGGAACGCAGGGAGTAGCCGCATTTACTATCGAGGTAGACGGTGAAGAACAACTCGTTGTGGCCTGTGAAGTCGAGCGAACTGCTGTGCGGAAGCTTGATGCAAGTGAGGTAATTGGCTGCATCCGACAAGCAGTCACAACACAGCACGAGTTAGAAGTTCATGCCGTCTTGCTGTTGAAACCAGCCAGTATCCCTAAGACTTCCAGTGGGAAGATTCAGCGCTACGCCACCCGTGCAGGATTTTTGGCGGAGACTTTGGAAGTGGTGGGACAGTGGAGGAAGGCAGGGGAGCAGGGAGCAGGGAGCAGGGAGCAGGGAGCAGGGAGAAGTCGCAAGTCAGGAAACAAGGGAGCGGCGGAAATTCAAGATTGGTTGGTAAATAAGATTTCTCAGCGACAAAACATTGCACCCCAATCTATAGATCCGCGTGAATCGTTTGCTTACTACGGGTTAGATTCTATTGCCGCAGTCAGCCTCTCGGCAGATTTAGAGGATTGGTTAGGTTGTCAGTTGTTGCCTACTTTGGCTTACGATTACCCAACGATCGCAACTCTATCAGCCTATCTCACAGAAACTTTATCCCAACGGCGAGAATCTCCAGAACCCAGACGCAATCTTAAATCTGTGGAGGCGATCGCGATTATTGGTCTTGATTGCCGCTTTCCCGGAGCTAATAACCCAGAAGCCTTTTGGCAATTACTACGAAATGGTAAAACTGCCATCGACCAAATTCCCGTCAATCGTTGGGATTCTCATCTTTTCTATAACCCCATCCCCGCCCAACCAGGGAAAATGAGTACTCGTTGGGGTGGATTTATCGAGCAAGTTGACCAATTCGACCCCCAGTTTTTTGGCATTTCTCCTCGTGAAGCCGAGCGGATGGACCCGCAGCAAAGGCTGTTACTAGAAGTGAGCTGGCAGGCTTTAGAAAATGCTGGATTAGCAAGCGATCGCTTGACAGGCAGCAACAGTGGTGTATTTATCGGCATCAGTACCAATGACTATGCTCGTTTTCAGTTCGAGCGATTGTCTGATATTGATGTTTATGCCAGCACAGGCAACGCTCTGAGCATTGCCGCTAACCGCCTATCCTATCAGTTCGATTGGCACGGGCCCAGTTGGGCTGTCGATACTGCCTGTTCTTCATCTCTGGTTGCAGTTCACCAGGCTTGTCAAAGTTTACGGTTAGGGGAATGTGACTTGGCTTTGGCAGGTGGTGTTAATTTGATTCTCACCCCCCAAATGACAATCGCCCTCTCCCAAGCAAGATTCATGTCGGGGGATGGTCGCTGTAAAACCTTTGATGCGGATGCAGATGGTTATGTCCGGGGAGAAGGTTGTGGAATCGTAGTGCTGAAGCGTTTGACTGATGCGATCGAAGATGGAGATAATATCCTGGCGCTGATTCGCGGCTCGGCAGTAAATCAGGATGGTCACAGCAATGGACTGACTGCTCCTAGAGGAATCGCCCAACAAGGCGTTATCCATCAGGCGCTTGTGAATGCTGGAGTCGCACCCGCAGCCATTAGCTATGTGGAAGCTCACGGGACGGGTACAGCTTTGGGCGACCCGATTGAAGTTAATTCCTTGCAATCAGTGCTGATGTCAGGTCGTTCTCCAAAACAATCTTGTGCGATCGGTTCGGTGAAGACTAATATCGGTCATTTAGAATCAGCAGCCGGAATTGCAGGCTTAATTAAAGTTGTACTAGCTTTGCAACATCAAGAGATTCCCGGTACGCTTCATCTCCAGCAGTTAAATCCGAAGATTACCATCCAAGACACGCCTTTTTCAATTCCCCGCGAAACTCAGAAGTGGTCTGATTTTGGCGAGCAACGTTTTGCAGGAGTAAGTTCCTTTGGCTTCGGCGGTACGAATGCCCATGTTGTTCTGGAGGAAGCACCCTCCGATTTTAGATTGCCGATTTTAGATTTTAGATTGGATGATGCTGATGACAATCCAAAATCCCTATTGACAATTTCGGCAAAAAGTGAAATATCGTTACGGGAATTAGCTCGGCGGTATGTGGCGTTTTTGAAGTTTAATTCAGAAGTATCTCTAGGGGATATTTGTTATACGAGCAATGTCGGGCGATCGCATTTTCACCATCGGCTAGCTTTGGTTGCAGAATCCTCCGAGGAATTTTGCGAGCAACTAGCAGGGTTCATTTATAATTCACCACCTTCCAGAATAGGCGATCGTTGTCAGGGGGTTGCTTTCCTGTTCACTGGCCAAGGTTCGCAATATATTGGTATGGGACGGGAACTTTACAACACGCAACCCGTTTTTCGGCAAGCTATAGAACGCTGCGCTGAAATCTTACAGCCATACTTAAACCAGCCTTTGTTAGAGGTTCTATATCCAAGTAGTGAGTTAGACAACCCAACTCAAGCCTCTATTAATGAAACTGCTTATACCCAACCTGCTTTATTTGCTCTGGAATATGCATTGTCTAAGCTATGGCAATCCTGGGGAATCAAACCGAGTGTGGTGATGGGACACAGTATCGGCGAGTATGTTGCTGCCTGTGTAGCAGGAGTGTTTAGTCTGGAAGATGGACTAAAGTTGATTGCCGCACGAGGGAGATTGATGCAAGCGTTACCGTCTGTGGGAGCAATGGTAGCGGTTTTTGCCCAGTCGCAAGAAGTATCGAGCATCATCGATGAGTATTCAGATTTGGCGATCGCGGCAATGAACGGCGCACATCTGATAATCTCAGGTGGGTCTCAATCTATGACATCGGCTGTGGCTAGGTTAGAAGCAAAGGGAGTGAAGACAAAAGCACTTGAGGTTTCCCATGCTTTTCATTCACCATTGATGCAACCAATCCTGGCGGAGTTTGAACAAATTGTCCGGCAAGTAAACTACTATCCGCCAAACCCCGATATTCGCTTTATTTCTAATCTCACAGGTCAACTGGCAAAAGCAGAGATCGCCACGCCTGAATATTGGGTGCAACATGTGATGCAGCCAGTCCGGTTTGCTGATGGAATGACAACTTTAGCAGAACTAGGAGCCTTAGCGTATTTGGAAGTAGGGCCGCAACCGATTTTATTGGGAATGGGTCGCCAGTGCTTACCGAGTAACGATTATGTCTGGCTTCCCAGCCTCAAAAAGGAATCAAATTCACAGCAGATGTTGTCCAGTTTGGCAACTTTGTATGAATGTGGAATATCAGTCGATTGGGTAGGCTTCCATCATGACTCTCAACATCGTCGGGTAGTGTTGCCCAATTATCCCTTTGAGCGATCGCGTTTCTGGATGGAAACTGCATCTAGTAGCGTGACTGCTAGAGAATCGCTCTGTTCGCCAGCAGAAATCAAGCGTTTGCTCGTGCCCCAGTTGGCTGAATTGACAGCCCAACTTAGTCTAAAAAACTATGGGGAAGCTCTAAGTACTTTGGAATCACTGAGTATCCTTTATGTAGTGGCGGCATTCCGGCAGATGGGGTGGAATTTGCAGCTAGGCGATCGCTATTCCATCCCCCAACTCACCAAACTAGGAGTCATCGAGCAACATCAGAAACTCGCACTGCGCCTGTTGGAAATGCTGGTTGAAGAAGGAATTCTTCAGCGAATTGGTAATCAGTGGGAAGTAACTCGAATACTAGAGTTACCGACACCAGAAGCGCAACTGGATAATTTGCGATCGCAATATCCCCAAGCAAATGCAGAACTAACACTGCTAGAGCGTTGCGGTTCGCACCTGGCTCAAGTACTCCGAGGTGAAACTCGCCCCCTGGAGTTACTATTTCCCCAAGGCGATTTGACAGCATTAACCCAGCTTTACCAAGATTCCCCCGGCGCAAAGGTGATGAACGCCCTAGTCCAAAAGGCAATTTCAACCGCGATTTCCACTGCTACAGTCAGCATTTTGGAAATTGGAGCCGGAACCGGCGGAACAACTGCTTACCTCCTACCTCATCTTCCAGCAGAGCGAACGGAATATGTCTTCACAGACTTAGGAACGTGGTTCACTGCCAAGGCTCAAGAGAAATTTCGGGATTACCCATTTATCCGCTATCAGTCATTAGACATCGAACAAGACCCCCAATCTCAGGGATTTACTAACCATCAATACGACATCATTGTGGCAGCAAACGTCCTGCACGCAACTGAGGATTTACAGCAAACCTTACGTCACGTTCGCAGCCTGTTAGCACCAGGAGGATTGTTAGTGTTGCTGGAGGGAACAAGTCCCCGACGCTGGTTAGATTTGGTCTTTGGATTAACGCCAGGGTGGTGGAAATTCTCAGACTACGAGCTGCGACCATTCTACCCTTTGTTAGCAGTGACCGACTGGCTGGAATTGTTGTCTGATTGTGGGTTTCAAGGGGCTGTGCATCTTGCGCCTGATTGCGAGGCGATCGGCGATTCATTCCAACAGGTTGTTATTCTGGCTCAGAGCATCAGCACCGATAACCCAGTTAACCACAATCATCTTCCATCGCCCATTGCTACCACCATCAACACCCCACAATCAACATTTATCCAATCGCTAGTATCAAAGCCTCCACGAGTGCGACAGGAGGAATTAGTCACTCATGTCCGCTTATTAGTAGCCAAAGTTTTAGGCTTAAAGCAACCCCAGTCCATCGGTTTGCAGCAAGGGTTCTTTGAATTAGGGATGGATTCATTAACTGCTACGGAGTTGAAAGACCAATTGCAAAATAGTTTAGGCTGTTCTCTTTCCCCAACCACACTATTTGATTATCCTACGGTAGCAGCGTTGGCGAATTATCTAGAAACGCAAGTGTTGTCGCTCTTAGAACCACAAGAATCAGCCTCTAACTCAGAGAGTTTAGAACAACAAGCCTCACTGCAAGAATCATTAGAAAAGAGAGTGAAATTGTCATCGCCCGACCAATCGCTTGACGAAATTGCAGATTTGCTGGCTGCAAAACTAGCATCAATCAGAGAGGGAAAACTGCTATGAGTCGTCCTTCAGAAACCAGAGATTATGGGCAATTGATGCAGAACGCATTGCTGGAGCTATCAGCCTTACAAGCAAAGCTCGATACCCTCGAACATGCTGCAACTGAACCGATTGCAGTCATCGGTATTGGTTGCCGCTTTCCTGGAGGAGTTAACTCTCCAGAGGAGTTATGGCTGTTATGCAAAAATGGTGGTGATGCGATCGCCGAAGTCCCTAGCGATCGCTGGGATGTAGATGCTTACTACGATCCCGATCTAAGTAGTTATGACAAAACTAACACCCGTTGGGGTGGCTTTTTAACAAACATCAATCAATTCGATCCCGGCTTTTTCGGAATTTCCACGAGCGAAGCAGCTACCATTGACCCCCAGCAACGACTGCTATTAGAAGTAAGTTGGGAGGCATTAGAAAACGCTGGCTACGACCCCTTACAACTGGCTGGTTCTCAGACTGGCGTATTTGTGGGAATTGCCACTTGTGATTATTACAAAGCCATGACCGCAATTCCCACGAGAGCCGGCACCGGAATTGCTAACAGTATGGCGGCAAATCGGCTGTCTTACTTTTTGGATGTGCGAGGCCCTAGCGTGACAATTGACACTGCTTGTTCGTCGTCCCTGGTTGCCATTCATACCGCTTGCCAAAGTCTGCGGCATCAAGAGTCAAATCTGGCATTGGTGGGCGGTGTGAATATTATGTTGTTACCGGAGGTGAATATTACCTTTTCTCAGGCTGGCATGATGTCATCTGATGGACGTTGCAAAAGCTTTGACGCTACAGCCGATGGCTACGTCCGAGGAGAAGGATGTGGGGTAGTTATCCTGAAGCGTCTTTCAGATGCAGTCAAAGATGGCGATCGCATTTTAGCCTTACTGCGGGGAACTGCCGTAAATCATAACGGTCGCAGTGTTGGCCTAACTGCACCAAATGGGTTGGCTCAACAAGCAGTGATTCGGCAAGCATTGGCAAATGCGAAGGTGGCATCCCATGAAATTGATTATGTTGAGGCACATGGTACGGGTACTCCAATGGGTGATGCCATCGAGCTACAAGCAATCTTCGGGGTGCTAGGACAGGGGCGAAACCTCGACCAACCCTGCGGACTCGGTTCTGTGAAAACTAATATTGGCAATCTAGAAGCTGCTGGTGGGATTGCCGCATTCATCAAAACTGTTCTCTGTTTGCAACACGGAGAAATTCCCCCTCATCCACATTTCAAAACCATCAATCCCCATATTGACATCAAGTCAACACCATTTTTGATTCCCACAATCGATCGCCCGATAAATATCAAGCCTTGGTTTGCTGGTGTTAATTCCTTTGGCTTTGGCGGTACTAATGCTCATGTAGTACTGAAAGCAGCTCCAGAGGAGAGCAGGGGAGCAGGGGAAGCAGGGGGGGCAGGGGAGCAGGTTAAATCGCTGTTGACGCTTTCGGCAAAAACTGAGACAGCGTTGAGGGAACTTGCAAGTTGTTATGCAGATAGTTTAGAAAACTATGCTGCTCAATCAATTCCTGATATCTGTTTCACAACTAATATCGGTCGATCGCATTTTAACCATCGTTATGCCATCATTTCATCAGGCGATTTACCTCATTTAATCTCCCAACTGAGGACATTCGCCACTAGCAAACAGACGACAGGACAGCTACAGCCAGATAATCGCCCGAAGATTGCATTTCTGTTCGCTGGACAGGGTTCGCAATACGTTGGTATGGGATGGGAACTTTACAACAGCCAACCTATTTTCCGTGCTGCCTTAGACGATTGCGATCGCATCTTACGCTCTTATTTGGATCGGCCACTGCTGGAAGTACTGTATCCATTAGGGGAAAGGGAAAGAAACTCAGCGCCTCATCTTCTAGATGAAACTGCCTACGCCCAACCTGCTCTATTTGCTGTAGAGTATGCCTTAGTGAAATTGTGGCAGTCATGGGGCATTGAACCCGATGCGGTGATGGGTCATAGCGTCGGAGAGTATGTAGCAGCTTGTGTGACAGGTGTATTCAGCTTGGAGGAAGGACTGTACTTGAGTGCGGAACCGGGACGACTGATGGCAACACAAGCTAGAGAAGGGCAAATGGTGGCGGTGTTTGCAGCTAAGGAGATTGTAGAAGAGGCGATCGCATCGTACCAGGATACTGTTGCCATTGCCGCCTTTAACGGCCCTAGCCAAACTGTGATTGCGGGCGATAGACAAGCGGTTTCAGCAGCGATCGCCCGTCTGGAATCCGATTTTATTATGACTCGCGAGTTGAATGTTGCCCACGCGTTTCACTCACCCTTAGTAGACCCCATCCAAAATGCCTTTGAGCAGACTTTGAGGCAAATGCAGTTTCATCCCCCTTGTCTACCGTTTATCTCTCATCTTTCGGGAGAATTCGAGGCAGGGGTACTAGATGCTAACTACTGGCGCTCCCAACTGCGATCGCCCGTGCGTTTCGATCGAGGTATCCAGACTTTAGCAGAAGTAGGGTATAATATTTTCTTGGAAATTGGCCCAACAGATACCCTAGCAAGTATGGGGAAGCGCTGTCTACCTAAAAACACTGCTACTTGGTTGTCTTCTTTAAGACAAGGGCATGATGACTGGCGATCGCTCCTCGACACCTTAGCTACTTTATACGAGAAGGGTATAAACATTAATTGGTCAGAATTTCATCGAGATTCTCCCAGACAACGAGTTGCTCTGCCCACTTATCCTTTCCAGCGCCAACGCTGTTGGATTGACAATGAATTTTAGATTTTAGATTTTAGATTTTAGATTTTTTGGTTCATGCCCCGCTTAAATTTTAGATTTTAGATTGCCGATTTTAGATTAAAAATTCCTCAATTCAAAATCCAAAATCCCAAATCCAAAATTGATTGACTCTCTTTGAGGGACTCCCAAATAAAAAATACCCCACTGTTCCCAGTCAGCAATTAGCCAACATTTTATGCCTATAGGAATCGAAAAACTCAATCTGTACTCAGGGCAGTTCTATCTAGATATTGCCGATCTTGCCGAAGCGCGTGGTAAAAACTTCCAGCACATTGCCGATAGCTTAATGTGCAAAACGCGATCGGTTTATCCGGTCTATGAAGATGCTATTACTCTGGCGGTGAATGCAGCCAAACAACTCTTATCACCTCAAGACCTGGAAGATATCGAACTACTAATCGTGGGTACAGAATCTGCGGTTGATTGTGGTAAATCCCTATCCACTTGGGTACATCGGTTTTGTAATTTGTCTCCTAATTGCCGTAACTTCGAGGTGAAACATGCTTGTTACGGTGGCACTGCGGCATTCAAAATGGCCGCTTCCTGGGTAGCTTCAGGGGCTAGACCTGGAAAAAAGGCATTGGTAATTAACACGGACTTCAGCAGCGTCACGCTCAATACTGACCAGGAGTTTATCTGCGGAGGTGGTGCAGTAGCGATGCTCGTTAGCGCCAATCCCCAAATTCTCGAAATTGAACTGGATAAGGCGGGTTACTGGACAAAGGAGATTTCTGACTATCTGCGCCCCACTTTTAACACCGAAGTTATCAAAAGTGAAACGAGTCTTTACTCTTATTTAGATGCTTTGGAGGGAGCATTCAGTCACTACGAGCAAATCGTGGGTTCTGTAGACTATGATGCTGATTTCCAAAAACACATTTATCATGCGCCCTTTCCAGCAATGACATTTCAGGCACATCGCACCATCCTCAACCGATTTGAGGCGGTAGGCAAAGCGGCTGCTAAGTTAAGTTTTCAATCAAAAGTTGCAGAAAGTATACATTTTGCTCAACAAATTGGTAGTTCCTATGGAGGTTCCAATTTTATTTGTTTGTTAAGTCTTTTGAATTATGCCAAGGATCTTAATCCGGGCGATCGCATTTCTTTGTTTGCCTATGGTGGTGGCTGTCAAGCAGAATTCTACAGTGCCACTATTGGAAAGGCTGCAACTGAAATTGTCCGATCGCTCAACATTGACGAACACCTCAATCAGCGACTTCGTTTATCCGTTGCAGATTATGAAGCTAGTGAATTGACGCGTGAAAAATATAGCGATCGCCGGGACTTTAACTTAGAAAACTATTTAGATGAACGCTATGAAAAACGCTATCGAGGCCAAGGTTTACTTGTGTTAAGCAATGTTGAAAATTACTATAGGCAATATCAATGGAGTTAATAGTAGAGGCCGTCCGATATAAAATCGATTCAGGAGTTGCCCAGATTGCCTTGGTGCAGCCCCAAACAGGTAATACACTCAATCCATCTTTAATCGATCGACTTAGTCAAGCGTTACAAGCTGCGATCGCTGATTCATCTTGTCGGGCGATCGTGCTTCGGGCTGAGGGAACTGACTTCTGCAAAGGACTTGACTTGGAATGGATATTACAGCAGGGAGGAAGACCTCAAATAGAACTCTTTCAAGCCTTTATAAATTGTCTGCAATTAATTTGCCATTCTCACTTACCCGTAATCGCCTGCGTTGAAGGTAATGTTACAGGTGGAGGACTAGGTTTAGTTGCGGCTTGCGATCTGGTTATTGCCAACGAGAACGCAATATTTATGTTGCCAGAAGTCATCATTGGTATGATTCCGGCTCTAATTGCACCCTTCTTGCTGCGTCGTCTGACCATAGCACAGCTCAATTATTTAACCCTCAGCAGTCGGGGTATTGACAGCCTAGAAGCCAAAGCATTTGGGTTAGTGGATGAAGTTGCAACTGAAGGTATGGCTACCACCTTGAACCGACAATTACAACGGCTATTTCGTTCTTCTCCCGAAGCGATCGCTGCCAGTAAACAATATTTTGAACAACTCTATGGGTCAGATTTACAGCGACAAATTAATATTGCCCTGAATCAACTTGTTTCATGGTTAGCACAACCGGAGGTCTTAGAAGGAATTCAAAGTTTCACCGAGGGATTCTCGCCACCTTGGTTTCAAAAGTACAGGGGAAAAACCCATGTCTAAAATTTTGCTGGCCAATCTAGAAGACGGTATCTTCCAACTGCAAATCGATGACCCTGAAAACGAAAATCGTTTGAGCGAAGAACTGTGCGATCAATTAATGACAGCCCTCGCTCATCTAGCGACAGAACCGAGCTTGAAAGTCTTGATTTTGAGTGGGCGATCGGATGTCTTCTGCGCGGGAGCCAGCTTGGACACCATCAAACAAGTTGTGAGTGGCAATGCAGATGTCAAAGATTTATCACTTCCCAACCAACTACTCAGCTTTCCCGTACCAATTATTGCAGCTTTGCAAGGTCATGCTGTGGGAGGTGGCATAGCGTTAGCACTCTACTGCGATATGGCGATCGCATCCGAAAACAGTCGGTACGGAGTTAATTTTACAGATTTGGGATTTACCCCCGGAATGGGTATCTTGTCTGTCTTACCAGCAATGGTTGGACATCACTTTGCTAGCGAGATGCTCCTCAGTGCCAAGCTCTACAAAGGCAAAGAACTCAAGGGACGAGGTTTATTTAACTACATAGTTCCAGCTGAGGAAGTTATGACTTTAGCTTTGGATATGGCACGGAGAATTGCCGAAAAACCCAGACATGTTTTGGAGATGGTAAAAGACACCCTGTGTCTACCCCGGCGTCAAGCTCTCCAAGCAGCATTGTCCCGCGAACACCTAATGCACAAAATCTGTTTTGGGGTTCCAGGGACATTAGCACACATCGAAGCGGCCTATTTAGCCTAAATTTTGTTTTTTGATTTTCAATATAGGAGACAAGACATCATGGATCGAGAGCAAGTATTAAATGTCGTAATTAAACATATCAAGCTCAACATAGATGGACTGGAAAATGTTGAAATAGATCCACATAAAACAATTGGAGAATATGGAGCTAGTAGTCTTGACGGCGTAGAAATTGTTTCTGCTTGTATGCGAGAACTCAAAATAAAAATTCCCAGAACAGAAGTTTCTAGCTTTAAGACAATCGATGACTTGGTGGAACTATTCGCCAAGTTTAAAGACGAAGCTTCTCAAGAAGTTAAAGTTACGCAATAAAAATTCCCCAGTCAATATTGTTTTAAGGTACAAGAAGCGATAAATTGCTGTCTCTACAACAACGATCGCTCCTTCGTATAGACGGCGATCAATCGCGTCTTTGTAATCTATAACTTTCATCAAAAAACCTTAACTAGTGAGTTCGACAAGTGCTATTTTGACCTCTCCCCCAGCCCCTCTCCTACCAGGAGAGGAAAGCAAAAACTTTTCTTTTCTCGTTACTCTTCCCTCTCCTAAAAGGCGAGAGCGGCTGGGAGAAAGAAGTCTGTCGAACTCACGTTAACCAAACGGTATTGCAGTCCCCGTTCTTTTTCCAAAAGCAGGTGAAAATGGTTACTCAAACTGTCGAGTCCGATGTCCAAGATTCATTAATGGAATACTTGGAAGATCCGTTTTTAAATCACCTTTTTAAACAAATCAGAAAAGCTGAACAAATTAGAGGGATATCAGTTGATTTAACCCATGCGTGCAATCTTCGGTGTCAGGGATGTTATTTCTTTTTAGATGAATTGGATCAGTTCAAAGCACCCAAAGATGAAGCCGAATTTGATACATTTATTGCCGACGAAAAGAGCAGAGGAACAAATTTTATTACAGTGGTTGGGGGAGAACCCAGCCTGATGCTAGAGCGATTGCAAAAGCTTTACCATAATTTTCGGTTAATGGTTGTTACCAATGCCCTGATCAAAATCCCTTATGAGGGATTTGAAACAATGCCGATCGCTATCTCTCTTTGGGGCGATCGTGAAACTGACAAGACACTCCGAGGAGGTGGTAAACTTGATGTTTTCAGCAAAGCTTTAAAAAATTACAAAGACGATCCGCGTGCTATTTGGCATTACACTACTACACCAGGTAACGCCCATGAAATCGCTAGCGTTGTCGAGCAGTGCGTAGCTAACGGTAATCGTGTCTTGTTTAACTTTTACAGCGATCGCATTGACTTAGGAGGAGTTTACGATCATAATCTGGGATTTGCAGATGTGCGGCGTGAGATTGATAAAGCGATCGCCCGCTACCCTGACAAAATTTTAATGACTTCGTACATGAGCAGCGTGTTTACCACACAGCAACTTTACGATGAAACTTGGGGTTATGAAGTTTGCACCAGTCTCACTGTAGATCATGAAATTAATCAAAACCGGATTAAAAATGGTAAACGTTATAATCCCCATTATCGCGCTTACAATCCCGATCTGAAATCAACTCGGCGTTGTTGCACAGGTGATAATCAAGATTGCTCAACTTGTTACCAAACTTGGGCGCAGGTTGGTTGGATCATGATCAATCTAGAACGACATCTCGGTTCCAAACAAGAATTTACTAACTGGCTGACTACGACATACCTGTTTTACCTGATGTGCCGCATGGTTGACTTTGAATCCGGCGTGCAACTTTTACCTGAAATTCATCAACGAATCAAGAGTGCTGAGTTTTGTTAGCGGATAGCTAAGGTTTAGCCTGTGCTGAGTAAAAAACTGCCCGGAAGAATCAAAGCTAATACCTGTGTACATCAATATTGAGTAATTTTCCTTACTCAAGACTCAGCACAGAGGAAAGTAAATTGCTAGTAATTCAGGATCTATTCGTTTCTATATTGCTCGGTTTTTCGCAAAGGAAATAAATTGCTATGGCTACTCAAGTAATAGAAACCGAGGTACAAGATCCTTTAATGGAGTATTTAGAAGACCCCTTTCTGTATAACCTGTTCGCACAGATTAGAAAAGCGGGCGCTATTAAAGGAATCTCTGTAGACTTAACTCATCTATGTAATCTGCGGTGTGAGGGTTGTTGTTTTTTCACCGATGACTTAGATCAAAATGCAGCACCCAAAGACGATGCTGAGTTTGAGGCTTTAATTGCACAAGAAAAAGCTAGAGGCACTAACTACATTACGGCAGTTGGGGGTGAGCCTACCTTAATGCTGGATCGATTGCGAAAGCTGGCGCAAAATTTTTGGATGATTGTTGTCACAAACGGGATGATCAAAATTCCTTATGAGGGATTTGAAAATACAGCTATTAGTGTTTCGCTTTGGGGAGATAGCGAAACCGATAAAAAGCTGCGGGGAAAAGGCAAGTTAGATGTTTTCAGCAAGGCTCTCAAAAATTACAAAGACGATCGTCGAGCCTTTTGGTACTACACAACGACCGCTGGTAACGCCCATGAAATTGAACGGGTTGTTGAACAATGTGTCGAAAACGGTAATTGCGTAATGTTTAACTTTTACGGAGATAAGGCAGGGTTAGGAGGTGTTTATGATAATCAACAAGGGTTTGCAGATGTGCGTCATGAAATCGACCGGATGATTGCCCGCTATCCCGATCGCATCTTGATGACCTCGTACATGAATCAAGTATTTACTACAGGGCAAATGTACGATGAAACCTGGGGCTATGATGTCTGTCCTTGCATTAGTGAAAATCGCCCAGAGAATGCAGCTCGATTCCAAAATGGTAAACCCTATAATCTTCACTTTCGTGCTTACAATCCTGATGGCAAATCAACCAGGACATGCTGCACCAGCGAACATCCCGATTGCTCAACCTGTTACCAAACCTGGTCGCAAATGGGCTGGATTATGCTGAATATGGAGCGACACTTAGGTTCTAAGCAAGAATTTACCAACTGGCTGACGACAATGTACGTGTTTTACTTGGGTGCTAGAGCGATTGATTTTGAATCTGGCGTTCAGCTTTTGCCTGAAATTCATCGGCGAGTGAGTGGGATATGAATCAAGAACCGATCGCGATCGTTGGTATTGGTTGTCGCTTTCCTGGAGGTGTCCAAAGCCCAGCTAGCTTCTGGAACCTGTTGCAAAATGGCAGGGATGCAATTACCGAAATACCTGGCGATCGCTGGAACGCCAACAAATTTTATCATCCCGATCCGGTAGAACCAGGTAAAATGTACAGCCGTTGGGGTGGGTTTCTCGACCAAATAGACCAGTTTGATGCCAAATTCTTTGGGATTTCTGGTGCGGAAGCGGCTCGGATTGACCCCCAACAACGACTCTTGTTAGAAACAACGTGGGAGGCGCTAGAAGATGCGGGACTTGTGCCAGAACATCTAGCTGGCAGCAATACTGGGGTTTTTATTGGGGTACTTAACCGGGATTACAATTACATTCAATTGGGGGAGCGCGATCGCGATGCGATTAATGCCCATACCATAGTTAGCTCAAACCTTAACTTGGTACCAAATCGCATTTCTTACTGCTTTGACTTCACAGGCCCCAGTCTACCGATTGACGCTGGCTGTGCCTCATCATTAGTCGCCGTTCACTTTGCTTGCTCTAGTCTCTGGAATGGGGAATGTAGCCTTGCCCTAGCAGGTGGGGTCAATGTCATCTTCAAACCAGAAGTCAGCATCGCCATGAGTAAGGCATTTTTACTGTCTGCGGATGGTCGTTGCAAGAGTTTTGATGCCGCAGCAGATGGTTTTGTGCGGGCTGAAGGGGTGGGGGTTGTTGTTCTAAAGCCGCTATCTCATGCCCTCGCTGACGGTGATGCTATTTATGCAACGATCCGCAGCAGTGCTATCAGCCAGAATGGTCGCGGCAGCAGTTTTACAGCCCCCGAAGCTTTGGCGCAGCAGGCAGTCATGCAAAAAGCCTATCAGCGGGCAGGAATTCTCCCTCAGCAGGTGCAGTATGTAGAAACTCAAGGCTCCAGTTCGCCGATGGGGGATGAGATTGAAGCCAAAGCGATCGGGGCTGTCATCGGCAGCGATCGCGCTTTGGGCAATGAATGCGCCATCGGATCTGTGAAAACAAATATTGGACACATGGAAGCGGCTGCCGGCATTGGCGGACTGATTAAAGCAGCGCTAGCAGTTAGCCATCGTCAGATTCCAGCCAATCTGCATTTTCAAACCCCCAATCCCAAAATTCCTTGGCAAGAACTGCGGTTGCGCGTGGCACAATCTCTGGAACCATTAATAAATAAGGATAATCAACCACCAATCGTCAGTGTGAATGGGTTTGGTCTGGGGGGCACGAATGTTCATGTGATTCTGCAAGGTGTAGAATCCTTGCCAATTGATACTGCGATCGCTAACCAACCACAACTGTTTTTAATGTCAGCTCGTAGTCCAGAGGCTTTGAAAGCCTTTGCTAAAGCTTATATTGAGTTTTTTACTGCCCAGGATAACCCGACAATTTCATTGGCAGACATTTGCTATACAACTAGTCTGCGCCGCAGCCATCATTCCTACCGTTTGGCAATGGTGGTTGATTCCAAAAAACAACTCGCCGAGCATTTAATGGCTTTTCTCGCACAAGAAAGCCGCCCCTCGATGTTTTCCGGCTATGTAGAGCAACAGGGGGAGCAGAGGGGCAGGGGAGCAGAGGGGCAGGGGAGAAGTCCTCAATTCAAAATTCTAAATTTTGCTACTGAACGCGCTCAGATATTGAATTCCTTAGCAGAGCGCTATACCCTAGAAGATTCAATTGATTGGAATGCTCTTTATCCTCATGGTGGTTGTTTTGTACGTTTGCCGTCCTATCCGTGGCAACGACAGCGTTACTGGCACGAATCAGAAGCCTCACGGCAAGATAGATTAGGAGAATCTAATACAGCCCAAGCCTCTAGTGTGGTTGATTCTAAGATTGCCGAACAGATTGATATTATAAAGCAATGGTCAGTAGCGATAAATAGCCAACGCACCGATTTATTAAGCACTTACATTCAAGCACAAATTGTCCAAGCCTTAGAGTGTGAGCCTGTTCAAGTTGATGTCCAAAAGCCACTTAATAGTATGGGCATCGATTCTCTGATGGCTGTGAGTCTGAGAAATCACATTGTCACCAATTTAAAGATTGAACTGCCAATCGAACAGTTTATTGCTAGTCCTAGCATTGCGGAATTAGCTCAAGCTTGCCACGAACAATTAATTTTGAAAAATTTGATACCAACTATTCAGATTGCTAATTTTGTTGAGGAAATAGAGGAGTTAACACTTTAGCCTCAGTTTGGTATTGAGACGAGTACAAGCAAAAGCAGATCGGGTTTTGGAGAGGGCTAAATATGGTATTGAATGAATTGTTAACATCTAGTTTGTCAGTCAAAAATTTAGTAGAACTGACGCGTTATCGCGCCGAACAACAGCCCGATCGCCTCGCCTACACCTTTTTGCTGGATGGAGAAAAGGAAGTAATTAGTCTCACATATCGAGAACTGGATCTATCGGCACGAGCGATCGCGGTGCAACTGCAAACTGTCAGTGCCAAGCATGAGCGCGTCCTGCTTCTCTACCCGCCTGGTCTTGATTTCATTACCGCCTTCTTTGGCTGCTTATACGCTGGTACGATCGCCGTTCCTGCTTATCCGCCTCGACAAAATCAGTCGATCTCCAGGCTGATGGCAATTATGGCAGATGCCCAAGCTAGGGTTGCCCTGACTACAACTTCCCTGCTCACAACCATTGCTACTCAATTTAACCACCATCCAGACCTGACCACAAAACAGATTTTAACTACCGACACCATCGCTAATCAGCAAGCAGAGTTTTGGCACGAACCTGTACTCGATCCAAACGCGATCGCATTTCTGCAATACACCTCTGGCTCAACCGGGATGCCCAAGGGGGTTATGGTCAGTCATGGCAACTTACTGCACAATTTAGAACTGATTCACCAGTTTTTCCAAACCACTCCTAACGAATTAGGCGTATCCTGGCTGCCCCCTTATCATGATATGGGCTTAATCGGCGGCATCCTCCAACCCCTTTACGTCGGCTCCTCAATAATTTTGATGTCGCCTGTTGCGTTTTTGCAGAAGCCATACCGTTGGTTAGAAGCAATTTCTTGCTATCAAGCGACGATTAGCGGCGGGCCGAATTTTGCCTATGACTTGTGCGTGCAGAAGATTCAGCCAGAACAATTAGTGGGTCTTGATCTGAGCAGTTGGAAAGTTGCTTTCAATGGTGCCGAACCAGTTCGTGCCCAGACCCTAGAGCGATTTGCTACCAAGTTTCAGCCTTACGGCTTTCGCCCGGAAGCTTTTTATCCTTGCTATGGGATGGCTGAAGGCACATTGTTGATTTCTGGAGGGGTAAAAGAGTGCTACCCAACGGTGTGTAATGTAGAAAGTGCTGCTCTCGAACAAAACCAAGTTGTGCTGTGTGCAGAGCAACAGCAGCATACTATCAAGATTGTTGGGCAAGGTAAGACGGGGTTAGGTCAAACAATTGCGATCGCCAATCCGCAATCTTTCCAGAGATGTCCAGATGGTACAGTTGGAGAAATTTGGGTTACAGGAGCGAGTATTGCTCAAGGATACTGGCAGAAACCCCAAGAGACGCAAGAAACATTCTATGCCTGTTTAAACGATACAGATGAGGGTTCGTTTCTGCGAACGGGCGACCTGGGATTTCTGCATAATGGTGAATTATTTGTTACCGGGCGACTCAAGGATTTAATTGTGATTCGAGGTCGCAACTACTATCCTCAAGACATTGAACTGACGGTGCAGGAAAGTCATTCAGCTCTCCGACATGGTTGTGGAGCAGTGTTTGCCATCGAGGTAGAAGGAGAAGAAAGAATCGTCGTTGCTCAAGAAATCGAGCGCACCTACTTAAGAAAGCTGAATGCAGATGAAGCGATCGCGGCAATTCGGCAAGCGGTGTCACAGGTTCATGAGTTATCAGTTTATGCAGTGTTGCTGCTCAAGACTGCCAGCATTCCCAAAACTTCAAGTGGTAAGATTTCCCGCACTGCTTGCCGCAATGGATTTCAAACAGGTAGTTTAGACATCATTGCTGCTGACATCTTGCCCGAATGGGATGGCACAGATAGCGAATATAAACTTACAGCAGCAGAACTGTTAGCGATCGCTCCCCCAGAAAGACAACAGCACTTAGAGTCTTACATTCAAGCAAAACTAGCCAGGGGACTAAAAGTTGACTTGGCAAAACTCCATCCCCAACAACCCTTGCATCAGCTAGGCCTCGATTCCTTGACTGCGATCGAGATTAAACATCAAATCGAAGTCGATTTAGAAGTCAATGTTCCTGTGGTCAAGTTTCTAGAAGGTGTGACCATTGCAAATCTCGCTGCTCAAATTCTCAGACAATTGACTGGAGTAAATTCTCAGCAGCAAGGCGAAAAGCTACCCTTTTTCTGCATTCATCCGGTGATGGGTGTCGCTTCCGTTTATTCCGACCTGGCAGAGTTATTGGGTCAAGAACAACCTTTCTATGGGCTACAATCTGCGGGGATTACTGGCGAAAGCAAATCAAAAGATTGTATAGAAGACATTGCTGCTGAGTACATCCACGGTATCCAACAGGTGCAGTCAGAAGGCCCCTATTGTCTAGGAGGTTGGTCTTTTGGCGCGCTGGTGGCATTTGAAATGGCCCAACAGCTACAGCAAGCAGGGCAGACCATTGCTTTACTTGCACTGATTGATACTCCCGCCTTTTGCGACAATCGCACTCAGAATTTCTTCCAGATGGCTAAATTTCTCCTGAATTCCGTGCTTCGCAATCTTGGCCCTTATCTGGATGAAACAGTAGACCATTTTCTGACTGCTGTCGAAGAACGACAACTCACCCAACAGATTGCAACTAAGACCTCGAAGCCATTGGATTTTTTGGTTGAGCCAGGAAGTATAGCTAAGGTTGTCGCCCACCAGTCCAGGCTGAGTAAGCTTTTCCAACCAGCTGCGCGACGGCTATTTCAAGTCATACAAGCTAACAACTCAGCCCTCCTCAAATACAAGCCGCAGCCTTATCCAGGTAAAGTTACCCTATTTCGGACGAGCAAACAAACTGGAAAAAATCCCCAAGATGCAACCCTTGGCTGGGGCGATCTAGCAATGGGAGGAATTGAGATTCACCAAATTCCGGGAAACCATCTGAATTTAGTTCTCCCGCCCCATGTAGAGGTACTTGCCGAAAAGCTAAAAGCTTGTCTCGATCGCGCGCAGATTCAAAAGATGGAGGTGTTGTAGATTTTCCCTTTTCTAAGAGGCTTGTATTAGCTTGATAATACTATCAGGAGATTTATAAAAATAAATAATAACCAAAATGTTCGCTTTGATTACTGATAGTTATAAAACAGCACTAACTGATATTATCCTATCAAGTCTCCATCTATATTCAGAGGATAAAAATCAAGCAATAAGTAGAACGGCTTCAAAAAACCAAACTATGTAAAGAAAAATAAAATAGGCTGAAACCCTTTTATATTCTGCCCGATTCCACTAATCAATATTCACAGCAACCTACTTCTTATGAGTATACCTTTAAAGCTTCGCAGTGGTTTTAGCTTTGATGAAGCGATTTTAATGGCTAAGTTCTCCAAACGAAGTTATGAAATATTTCAAGTCGGAGGAGGCTCTGTTGAAGATGCCGAAGTCCAAGATATCTATAACTCTCTGTATAAGAATGAGGGCTGGAAATTAGTTCATAGCTTGCAAAATAATGAAAATAATATCCGAGGTTTCATTTTTAAACGAGAAGAAAGTAATCAATTTGCGGTGATTTTTCGAGGCTCGATTGTTACCGATCGCGGTCAAATTGAATTAACGGATATTTTGACCGATCTCAATTGGTCATTAATTAACTATGGTTCTCTACCAGATACGCGAGTCAAAGTTGCACGGGGATTTTTTGAAGGATTTGAAGCGGTCAAAGACGAACTTGCTGTTTTTTTCCAGGTTCTCTTAGGTCAAATTAATGCTCAAGATTTTGAGACATTTCAAACCTTGAATTCTGGCAAACAAATTGCTATTGCCCATGCCATTGCTGCGGCTGGAGGAATCCGATTCGGACTGGCCTTTGAGCGCCGATTAAAAAAACTAATTTCGGAAGTCTTCTCTTATGATGCGATCGGCAACCTGAATCGAGCCTGGAGTTTTGCCCGCGATGAACTGTTGAACTTTGAAGATATCTCTAGAGAAATGAGTGAATTCTCGAATAGTCGCAGGGCTGGCGCTAGCTTAAATTCTATATCTAAGATACCTAAAAATACCAGCCGCCTTGAGGTTTTCGTGGGCGGTCATAGTTTGGGCGGTGGTTTAGCTCAACTCGGCGCTCTGTTCTTAAAACGCCGCTTTAGTTCTTTAGGAGAGTTAGCTTTACGAGTCAAAGTATACACCTTTGGATCTGTGAAAGTTGGCAATCGGCATTTTGCCAATTACTACAACGAACAATTAGGAGAAGGATTTAGTTACCGCGTCGAAAATCAACTCGATCCGTTTACTCTAGTACCCTTTAGCCTTCCTTTCCCTTTAAGTATGGTTGCTGGCAATGGCTTGAGATTGGGGGAACTTTACTTAGGCAATTACGAACATGTGGGAGAAGTTCATCACGTAATCGGACTGGGAAATCACGGTGTCTCTCTGAATTTTGGGGGAGCGGCAGAATTTATGGGAGGTGTTCCTTTCCCTCACAGCTTCGATACCTACATTCAACTGCTGCAAGAAGACAAAAAACGGTGGCATCAGTTGTGGCAACCGATTAGAGGAATTCTCAGCATCTTTTTACAAGAAATGCTCCAAGAACAAGAAGCTGGGATTGTGATGACCACCGAAGAACAAATACGGGGAGTTCAAGAACAGACATCTGAAGAAATTCGGAATCTCAAGCAATCTCTAGACGAACTTAAAAGCGAAATTCAGCGATCGGGGCTGAACTTGAAGAACGAATAAGAACTGGTAACTTTCACTACTGATGATCGAGACAATTTTAGATGCAAGGATGCAAGGATTAAACTCAAAATCTGAAATCTAAAAAAGGTTTCAAGCCTCTCCATTTATGGAGAATATTTCAAAAAATCATTAATCCAAAAGACGCTCCTACGTCGCTAACGCTACGCTATCGTAAATCCAAAATCCAAAATCGACGTGACCCCTACTGTTACTGCTCGCAATCTTAGTATCTTTGCTGGTCTACTTGCCTTAAGTATCGGGGCTGGATACGTTTTCCTGTTTAAAGTATCTAGCCCGTCACCCGCCAACAACGCCTCGTCATCTTCGTTATCGTTGCCGCCTAAAAAAACAAAAGTCCTGGCATTGGGGCGGTTGGAACCAGAAGGGGAGATTACCAAAGTTGCAGTTCCAGTGGGGGCGCAGATTGATAAATTAAAAGTTTCTGAGGGTGATTGGGTTAAAGCCGGACAAGTTTTGGCTGATCTCAAAAGTCACCAAGAAATGCTGGCTAAACGAAATTTGGTTGCTAGCCAGTTAGAGGAGGTGCAAAAACAGATACAAACAGATAGCTCCCTCAATAAAATTGAGATTGGTCAGGCACAAGCACAGATTAGTCAGATTTCTACTCCTCGTTTGCAAGAAATTAGCTCTCAACAGGCTGCTGTTCGCCGATCGCAAGCAGAGTTGGATCAAGCAATTATCATACGCGATCGCTATGCAAAACTTTATGCTGAAGGTGCAGTTCCTAAAGAAGATTATGAGATTAGGAAGTTACTGGTTGTACAAACCCAGGAGAATTTAAGTCAAGCCAGAGCCAAGTTAGATCAATTAACCACGACCCGCACAGAGGATATCAAAGTAGCTCAAGAGAACCTCAAACGCTCAGAGATGAATTTAAAACGAGTCGCTAGCCATAGTGGGTTGATTTCAGCCATCCAAAATTTAAAACTGGCCCAGGCACAGTTAGAGCAAACTATTATCCGTGCGCCCAAAAACGGCCAAGTCCTGAAGATTTACACCCAGGCTGGAGAAGTGATTTCCGATCGCGGGCTTCTGGCTCTAGGCAACACACGTAATATGTATGTAGTGGCAGAGGTTTTTGAAACAGACGTTAAGTTGATTAAAGTCGGACAGCGAGCAACGATTACCAGTCCGGTTTTTGAAGAAAAAATGACTGGCACTGTCGCCAAAATTGGTCAACTGGTGTTCAAAAACGACATTATTGGGGACGATCCGACAGCAAAATCAGATGTCCGAGTGGTAGAAGTGAAAATCCGCTTAGATCGAAGCAAACTTGTCTCCGATCTCAGTAATCTGCAAGTAGATACCGAGATTGATTTAAATTAATTCGCTAAAGGTTTTTCAAAAGGGAACAGGGAATAGGAAACTTAGACTTTAACAATTTTTGCAGATGTCTAAATCATTAGGAGTCAGAGAATGTGACTAAACGTCAGCACCGCAAACACTGGAAAGGGCCCCCGTTGGCATGGCGCAACTTAATGCAGAGTAAAGCTCGCTTAAGCGTGGGAGTTTCAGCCATCAGCTTTGCGGTTTCCTTAATATTTATGCAACTTGGACTCTTTGGCGGAGTGATGAAGGGAGCGACGCTCCTCTATGACAGCCTCGATTTTGACATTGTATTGATTTCATCCAAGTCGCCAGAGTCTACCAATGTTCCACCCTTTCCTCGACGTTATTTGTATCAGGCGGGAGGGATGAATGGCGTTGCTGCTGCTAGACCGCTATACCTGTCATTTGGCTCGTGGCGCAATGTAGAAACGACGCGAATACGAGCGCTTTTGGTTTTGGGGTTTAATTATCGAGATCCTGTGTTGCGCGTGCCAGAAGTTTATCCGTATTTACAAGACCTGCAACGCCAAGATACCTTGCTAATGAATCGCTTTTCACGCTCCGAATTTGGCCCGAGAGAAGTAGGTCTGAAAACTGAACTGAGCAGGCGACAAGTTGAAATTGTGGGGTTGTTTAGCTTAAATAACACTATCCGTGCTGATGGCACTGTGATTGTTAGCGATGGAAATTTTATTCGTCTCAATCCGGGGCGATCGCTAAATGATGTGAGTCTGGGGCTGCTGAAAGTTGAGCCGGGTGTAAACGTTGATGAAGTCGTACAACGCTTACGCCAAATCATGCCGGCAACGATTAAGGTGTTCGATCGCCAGGAAGCCATGGCCAGAGAGCAGGAATTTTGGGTTAAATCTTCTTCGCTCGGTTATATCATTGGTGTTGCGGTTGTCATGGCTTTTTTAGTTGGCACTGTCATTGTCTATCAAGTCCTGAGTTCTGATGTCACTGAACGCTTGCACGAATACGCAACTTTAAAAGCCATTGGATATACTAATCTGCGTTTGCTGACAGTCGTTGTCCAAGAAGCGGTTGTGCTGGCGGCGCTGGGGTTTATTCCCGGTTGTCTTCTGGCTTTGGGCATGTACCATGCCATTTTTATTGCCACAAGACTACCAGTCGCCATGACTGTTAGTCGGATGTTATTAGTATTTGGCTTGACGATTCTGACATGTAGTGCATCTGGACTTATTGTTGCTCGCAAAGTATTAGTTGCAGATCCCGCTGATGTTTTCTAGAAAAAAGGTTCGAGTTGTCCTTTTTAAGTTTTCCCTTGCTTGGCGCAACCTGCTCCAGCGCCGATCGCAGTTTTTCACAGCATTAGCCGCGATCGCCTTTGCGGTTTTTCTGATGTTTTCCCAACTCGGATTTCAGAATGCAATGTTGAATAGTAACGTTGCATTTATTCAGGTATTAAATGCTGATTTAATCATGCTCAGTCAGCGACGCTATGTTACCGTTATTGACGAAACCTTTAATCGAACTCGATTATATCAAGCTAGACAATTTGAGGGCGTTGCCGCCGCTTATCCTCTTTATATCACTCTCGGTAGTTGGAGACGTTCTGGAACTGCTGAGGAAAGGTCTATCCGAGTACTGGGATTTAACTTAGACGATCCTGTTTTTCTTTTGCCTGAGATTCAAGCCGCTGAATCTGTTCTCAAAATGCCTAACACTGTATTGACCGATAGCAGATCCCGCAAAGATTATGGTTCTATGCAACCGGGTGTGACGACTGAGCTTTCTGGTGTCAACATCAAAATAATTGGCACGTTTGAACTGGGTGCTGACTTTGTAACTGATGGCAATTTAATTGTCAGCGATCTTAATTTTCTGAGAATCTTTGCAACTAGACCTTCTGGCATTGATTCCAAGCTTCGTCCATCGCTCAACGATGTTGATATTGGTCTAATCAAAGTGACTCCAGGAACGAATAGCGATCGCCTAGAAAAGTTTTTAAATCAAGCTTTACCATCTGATATAGTTGTTTACACCAAACAACATTTTATTGCCAAAGAACTAGATTATTGGATGCAATCATCTGGAATTGGGGCTATTTTTGGATTAGGAACAATCATCGGTTTTGTGGTTGGTATTGTCGTAGTTTACAACATTATCTATAGTAATGTTACAGATAATCTACCTCAATATGGTACTTTGAAAGCCATTGGCCATTCTAATTTTTATCTTGTCAGTATTGTTTTTCTCCAATCTATAATTCTTTCATTTTTTGGTTTTTTTCCGGGCTTTTGCTTAAGTTCTATTTTTTATAAATTAATTTCTACGGCTACAGGGCTGCAATTAGAAATGGATTTTAACGTTATCAGCCTCGTGCTATTTTTGACAATTTTAATGTGTGTGATTTCCGGACTGATTGCCAGCAGAAAACTTAAAAAAATAGATCCTGCTGATATTTATTAACAAAGATTTTGAATAGATATTGATATAAACCGATGTCTAACGAACCAATTATTGTCATCAAAAACCTCAACCATTATTATGGCAAGGGTCAATTACGCAAACAAATATTATTTGATATTTCCCTGAAAATTTATCCTGGAGAAATTGTGATTATGTCCGGCCCCTCTGGGTCTGGAAAGACAACACTGCTGACTTTAATTGGGGGATTGCGTTCTGTTCAAGAAGGTAGCCTTCAGATACTAGGACACGAGTTAAGCAAAGCCAGCAATCGGTTGCTGGAAAATGTCCGCAAGCAGATAGGGTTCATTTTCCAAGCTCATAATTTGTTAGGTTCCCTAACCGCAAACCAAAACGTGCAAATGTCTTTGGTGTTGAATGATGCGATCGCAATGGAAGAAGCGCAAGAGCGATCGCAAGCAATATTAGAGCAAGTGGGACTGCAAAAGCGGATTCATTCTTATCCACACCAGTTATCGGGCGGACAAAAACAACGAGTGGCGATCGCGCGGGCTTTGGTAAACCGACCCCAACTGATTTTGGCAGATGAACCAACAGCAGCGCTAGACAAAGCCAGCGGTCGAGATGTGGTGGAACTAATGCAAAAACTGGCAAAGCAGCAAAATTGTACCATTTTGCTAGTAACCCATGACAACCGAATTTTAGATATTGCGGATCGCATCGTTCATTTAGAAGATGGTCGTTTAGCCTCGCCGACAGAGCAAGCAATTTTAGACATTGAGAGTACCACAACCTCATTAGTTAAAGCGAAAAAAGAGGAATTGAGCCGCACGCTCGAAGAATTAACAATCCCTCAGTTTTTGAGTTTGCTTCAGAAGCTCAAAGAAGAATTTGAACAAGTTTTGCAAGCAATGAATATTCTCAGCGAGCAAATGCTAAAAGCAAATATTGAGGAAGTGATTAGGGCTTTAGCCTGGAAAATTGCCCAAATTATGGGTGCGGATAGAGCAACTATCTTTGTGGTCGATCGGGAAAAAAACCAGCTTTGGTCTAAGGTTTCCCGGAGTGAAAATGAAGAAGCGGTAGAAATTTTCCTGCCGATGAATGATAGTATTAGTGGTTATGTTGCCACAACTGGTGAGAGTGTAAATATAACTGATGTTCAGCAAAATCCTCAGTTCTATAGAGAAATCGATCGAGCAACTGGATATCATACTTGTAATATCCTTTGCTTACCCATGTTC
Source organism: Nostoc sp. DedSLP04 (assembly GCF_034530775.1). Taxonomy (NCBI): domain Bacteria; kingdom Bacillati; phylum Cyanobacteriota; class Cyanophyceae; order Nostocales; family Nostocaceae; genus Nostoc; species Nostoc sp. DedSLP04. The sequence continues at coordinate 170,313 of NZ_JAVRCL010000001.1, forward strand.
AATAGCAAAAACCAAGTATTTGCAGTGGTTGTGTTGACTAACAAATTAGGAGGTAGCCCCTTTGATGCCAATGATGAACGTCTACTTCGCGAACTAACTGCACCGCTCAGTGTAATTCTAGAAGGTACTCTCTCGGTGTTACAACAATAGAGTTGTCGGGAATTGAAAAAGAATTCAGAAGTTAGAATAATATTTACCCTAAATAAGCTTTTTTAACTCGTTCATCACTAATCAATTCTGATGCTGCTCCTGTTAAGGTAATAGAACCAGCTTCTAAAACATAACCGCGATCGGCAATTTGCAGCGCCAAATTCGCGTTTTGTTCAACTAACAAAATAGTCACGCCTGTAGCCCGGAGATTTTCAATAATAGAAAAGATTTCCCGGACGATCGCAGGTGCTAAACCTAAGCTAGGCTCGTCTAAAAGCAACAGTTGTGGTTTACTCATGACAGCGCGAGCGATCGCTAACATTTGTTGTTCGCCACCACTGAGTGTTCCTGCTAGTTGATTGCGTCTTTGTGACAAGCGTGGAAATAGCTCAAATTGGCGCCCAATATCTGCTTTGATCTCGGCTTGATTGGAACGAATATAAGCACCTAAAAGTAAATTATCAAATACAGTTTGCCGCGCTAATACTCTACGTCCTTCAGGACAATGGGCAATACCAAGTTGTACAACTTCGTGAGTTTGGCGACGAGTAATATTATGTCCATTATAGATAATTACGCCACTCTTAGGATTAACTACTTTAGATATGGCACGGAGTGTAGTTGTTTTTCCAGCACCATTAGCTCCAATTAGAGTAACTACCTCGCCTTTTTGAATAATTAAATTAATCTTTTTTAAAGCTTGGATACCGCCATAATTTACATCAAGTTCTTGAACTTCTAAAATTGTATAGTTTGGCTTACTATCGGCTTTCATGGGCGGTTTACATCCAGAAATGTTGATTCAAAATCTAAGATACATCAATCATACATTTCTTAAAACAGTGCCAAGACATTGCTTCAACTTCAAACTAACGCCATAATACCGTAATCTTTATGATGTACCATTAATTACTGATAAATATATCAAGCGTCCAGTGGCAAAAGTAGCAGATATTGGCAGCAAAGGACTAATTAATTTAGCTCCCGATGCATGGGTAAAGTGGGTAACACAACGTCCTGAAGTTGTGGCGAGAGAAATTCTCGGCTCTGAGTTTCACTGGATTAGCCGCGAAACAGATGTGTTAGTGAAAGCATACAGTGTCACTGACGGAGATTTTCTTGTACTCAATGAACTACAACTGCGTTACACAACACAGATGCCTCTACGGATGAGAGCTTATGCTGCCTTGGCACAAGAACGCTATCGATTGCCAACTTACCCAGTACTGATCAACATTTTACCGCCTTCATCCAGCTTAACTATTGTCAGTAGTTACGAGCAGGAATTTTTAGGATTACGTGCTATCCAAGATTATCGCACGATCAATTTGTGGGAAATCGATGCTGAAATAGTCTTTGAGCAACCACTACCATCGTTGTTACCCTTTGTGCCAATCCTGCGAGGAGGGGGAGAGGTATCAGTTGTGCAACGCGCATTACAGGCGCTACGAGCAGACGCACAGTTGAACCAATTAGAATCATTGCTGGCATTTTTTGCTAGCTTTGTCTTAGACACGCCTTTAGTACAACAAATCATGAGGTGGGATATGGCAGTATTGCGAGAATCGCCTTGGTATCAAGAAATTGAGCAAAGAGGTATTCAGCTAGGTCTTCAGCAGGGTGTACAACGGCAGTTAATCCGAGTATTGCGACGACGCTTTGGTGAAATTCCTCATGAAGTGGAAGCAAGGCTTGAGGGTGAAAGTGTGGAAAAATTAGAAAATTTAATGGATAGTGCGATCGCAGTGAATTCTTTAGACGAATTTGTGAGTATTTTGTTTATATAAATTTCACAGGTGCGATCGCCTTTAGATTTTTCACAATTCCACGTTTAAGGGTGCGTAAGCCCTTTGTGGCAACCCGAATTCAATCAACGACTGCCCGAATTCAATTGAATACTTGAAAACCCAAATTTTTCCTAGCATTAGTCAAAACAAATCAGCAGACAATCCGGTTCGGATTTGGGTAGCGGGATGTTCAACGGGTGAAGAAGTTTATACGATTGCTATTTGCCTATTAGAGTTTTTTAGCGATCGCTCAGTGCAGAAGCCGGAGGGTAAATTCCAGCCATTGTGCTGAGTGGCTATGTAAGTGATTCAGAACAACAACTGAGCATTGAGGCTGGGTTTCATCAAATGCACGTTACTAAACCTGTTGAGCCAAATCAATTAGCGTTGTTCGTTGCAAACCTAGCAGGACGAGCTTAGAAAATTGGCAGCAAAGTTTGTTGTGTATGCTTGCGCAATTCCGTTCTTAATGGCTTGCGAACGCACGGAGAATTTAAACTAATCATTGTATAAACACTAAAAATAATCTCCCACCATCTCTCAATATGTTGGAAATTAGTGAAATGTAATGCCACACTTCAAGTTACGATAAATCTGACTTATTGAGAGCATCTACACCCTGATGACAAAGCCTGCTGATGTCAGTACCAAAAAATTAATCAGCCTCGCACCCAATAATTGGGCAAGATGGGTAACACAAATTCCTGATATTGTTGCTGGGGAAATTCTAAATAGTGAATTTCAGTGGATTAGCCGGGAAAGTGATGTTTTAATCCGTGTCAGTAGTCCCCAACATGGAGAATTTTTGCTTCTTAACGAATTGCAATTACGCTATAAATCCCAAATGCCGCGTCGGATGCGTGCTTATACTGCGCTTGCAGAAGAAAAATATAACTTACCAACATACCCCGTTCTTATCAACATTCTTAAAACTGGTAACAATGAAATACCCACAAGCTTTACATCAAATATTGCCGGATTACGGGCAATCCAAGATTATCGAGTAATTAATCTGTGGGAAATTGATGTCAATATTGCTTTTCAACAACCCTTACCATCCTTACTGCCATTTGTACCCATTCTCAAAGGTGGTGAAAATGAATTTATTATTAGAGAAGCATTGCAAATTCTTCGTGCTGATGAACAACTCAACCAACTAGAAACAGTTCTAGCTTTTTTTGCTACGTTTGTTTTAGAGAATACACTCGTTCAAGAAATCATGAGGTGGGATATGACCGTATTACGTGAGTCACCTTGGTATCAAGAAATTTTACGCGAAGGAGAAGCACGCGGAGAAGCACGCGGAGAAGCACGCGGAGAAGCACGCGGGGAACTGCAAGGAATACTTTCTGCGATTGAAATTAATTTAGAGTTGAAATTTGGCGATCGCGGCTTACAATTGATGCCAGAAATTAACCAGATTCAGGATTTAGAGCGTTTAAAGACAATTTTACGGAATATTGTCACTGCAAATACTATTGAGGAATTGCAACAGATTTTGTAATTCTCAAGTTAGTTATAGCACAAGCTTTGGTGGTTAGGACATCAACAGACGATAAAACTTAGACACAAAAAGGCTTTTCACCCAGTCCCCAGTCCCCAGTCCCCAGTCCCTTGCTATATCAATCATTTCCCAAATAAGCTTCAATTACAGCCGGATCGTTTCTGACTACAGATGGTTCACTCAAAGCAATCAATTGCCCAAAATCTAGCACAGCAATGCGATCGCACAAACCCATAACCAATGGTACATGGTGTTCAATCAGAACGATCGTCAAATTGAAATCATTGCGCAGGCTGCGAATAAATGCACTGAGTTGCTGCTTTTCATTTGGGTTCATTCCCGCCGCTGGTTCATCGAGAAGTAAAATTTGCGGTTGTAATGCTAAAGCACGGGCAATTTCTAGCCGACGCTGATCGCCGTAAGCAAAGTTTTTGGCTTTTTCGTCAGCGCGATCGCTTAATCCCACCAAATCTAATAAATCGAAAGCTTTTTGCTTAGTCTTCAATTCTTCGCGAGGCGCTGGTGGTAATCCTAAAACACCTGTAATCATATTACTTTTGGTGTGTAAATGTCGGGCAATTATCACATTTTCTAATGCCGATAATTCTCCGAACAAGCGGATATTTTGGAAGGTACGGGCGATACCTAAAGCCGCAATTTGATGAGGACGCAGTTGAGAAACTTCTGCATCTTGATAAATTAATTTACCGCTAGAAGGTGGAATAAAAGCAGTAATTAAATTAAACAGTGTTGTTTTACCAGCACCATTAGGGCCAATCAGTCCAAAAATCTCATGTTTATTTACACTAAAAGATACATTATTTACCGCCACTAAACCACCAAAGCGGCGAGTTAATGCTCTTGCTTCTAAGACAATATTGCTGTTAGCTGCTGGAATACTATTTGCCATTTTTGCATATTATTATGAATAATAAGACTTACGCAATAACTCTTTAAAACTCTTATTCCTTTGCGCCCTTTGCGCGCTTGTCTTCGAGATGCTTCGCGTTCACCTAGCGTTCCGGAGGAAAGGCGGTTCCTTTTTTTCTTTGAAAAACATCTGGAGTAATTAGCCCTTGAGGGAAAAATATTGTACCTATTACTATTAAAAAGCCAAAAATAATTAATCTACCATCTCGCAAAAACTGTGCTAACCAATTAGGTAAACCACCAGTATCAGCAAGGCTTCGCAGAATCTCTGGTAAAGCTGTAAATACCATACCTCCAATTACCGGGCCTAAAAAAGTTCTCGAACCACCAATTAAAACAAAAGTTAAATATATAATGCTGGCATCAAAAGTACCTTGACGAGCATTCCAGGTATTGAGGAAGTGAGCGCTAATTGCACCTACAACCCCTGCAAGCATAGCCCCCAATGTAAATGCCAAAACTTTGTAATAAGTCGGATCGATTCCCATTGCACCCGCAGCTAATTCATCTTCGCGGATCGCGATAAAAGCCCTGCCGACGCGGATACGTTCTAAACGATAAAGTAACACCATACTAATTAATAGTAAAGGCAGAGCAATCCATAAATATTCGAGTTGTGTTTGGAAAGGTTGAGGAATGCCAAAAATTCCAACAGCACCGCCTGTAATGTCTAAATTCAGGGAGATGACGCGCAGAACTTCCACAAAAGCGATAGTTGCGATCGCTAAATAAATTCCTCGCAACCGTAATGCTGGAATTCCCACTAAGATACCCAAAAAACCAGAAATTACACCCGCAATTAACATCTCCAATAACAACAATGGAATTGAAAATAAACTACTGCTAGATATAAAAACTTTGGTGGATAAAATTGCTGCAATATACCCACCTAAAGCATAAAATCCTGGACTAGCTAAAGACAATTGTCCTGTCATTAAGGGTAAGTAAAGCGATAATCCTAATAGTGCTCCCAATACCATAGAGACAATCAAAGAAGCGTAAGTAGCGAAAAAATCAGCCATTGTATTTAATATATTTTGATTAAGTTTAATCAAACTATCGCTTTTATCAACTTTTAAGCTGTTAAGATTTCTTCTGCTGTCAGCGTCAGTTTAGGAAAAGTTCGTGACACAATTTGTTCTGAACCTCTAAAATGTGTACATTGGTATTTGCTATCATCATTTAATAGAAAAACAAATACAGCCGGAACTTTTGGATTTCCTAAATATTCTCTTAACCCAATTGCCAAATAATCTATAATCCAATATTCTGTAATACCTAAGCGTTGATATTCATCTAATTTATCAATGTAGTCATCTTCCCAATTAGTTGATGTCACCTCCACAGCTAATTGAATGGGTTCTTCAAGTGCAGCATAAGCAGAACGATTTGAGCGCCATTTATCTTTATCTATGACACTTACATCAGGCTTGCGCCCTTGCTCTATGCCATTAGCAGTTATAGTTTTAAAGACTGTTGTATTTTTTACTACGTAATTAAGATTTAAACGTTTAATTTCATCTTTGAAAGAGTCAGCCGTAAAGTCAGCGACATCATCATGATTTCTGGTTGCACGCACTTCTACAATTTCTCCATCTACAAGTTCATATAAACCTGACTCTGAAGACTGTTCTAAAAATTGGTCAAAAGTTAATTTTTGTTTGGTGTATGTTTTCATAGCGCTACTCTCTTTAAACTTTCTGAATAAACCGCCGCCCTAACAAACCTTGGGGTCTAACTAATAGCATGATAAACAAAATTGCAAAAGCTACTGCGTCTTTATATCCAGAATAATCAGCAGGAACAAACGCCTCTACTAATCCAATTAACAAACCTCCCAACACTGCACCAGGAATACTACCTAAACCACCTAAGACAATTACTGCTAAACCCCGCAAACCAAAAGCAATGCCAAAATATGGCCCTGCAATACTAACACTAGAGGCAACTAAAGTTCCTGCTAATCCTGCTAAAAAACTGCTAATGAAAAAGGTTAGGATGATAAAGCGATCGCTATTAATTCCTAACAAACTAGCTGTAGTTGGATCTTCTGCGATCGCTTGCATTGCCTTACCATATTTAGTCCGATTGATAAAATAGGTAAGAATTGCCACAATCGCTACTGACACAGTAAAAATTACCACCTGAACACTGCGAATCGGAATTGGGTTTTCTGAACTACCAAAGTTAATCGCAGGTGGCAAACTACCGTAAGTATTTGCCGGGTATGTATAACTTTCCGCACCTATTAAATACTGGATTAAATTCACAATTACTACTGCTACCCCCAAACTGGAAACAACAGTTAGCAAAGGATCGGAGCCTTGACGGCGCAAAGGTTGAAAAGCAACACGTTCCATCACTACCCCTACCAATCCTGCCAAGGTGCTTCCTAAAATTAAGGATATAGCAAATGGTAATTTTATTGGCAAGGCTGCATTAGCCAACAAGCCATTAAATCCAAAGTTCCCACCCATAAGTGCATAAGTGAAATATGCACCCAAGGTAAAAATCGCGCCATGAGCTAAATTAATAATGCCCAAAATCGAATAAACCAAGGTATATCCCAAGGCGAAAATTGCATAGACGCTACCAATGGATAACCCATTTAATAATTGCTGCAAAAAGATATTAATATTCATTTAGCAACTATTTTAGAAATGTAAATTTACCTTGACTTCCATCTTTTTCCATTTTGATTTGGGCAACATAGAAATCTTTTTGCACAACTTCACCTGTAGGAGTAAAACCAATTTCACCCAATGGTGTATTGTATGTTCCTTCAAGTATTTGTTTATTTAACTGCGTCCGTAATTCTGGTAGCTGTAGTTTATTGACTTTGCTCTTTTTATCTAAAGATTGGAGTGCTTCGACATAAACCTGCACTGCTGCAAAAGCTTGGGCGCTAAATTGGGGTGGTTCTTTTTTATATTCTTCAATATAGGCTTTACGAAATGCTGCGTTAATTTCACCTGGATGTTCTGGACTGTAGGCTTGAGCAATCAATACCCCATCACAAAGTGCTTTACAAACTGGCAATAAATTCGATGTATTTAGACCATTTCCACCGACAATTAAGCCTTTATAACCCAGTTCCCGCAATTGCCTAACTAAATTACCACCATCAGCAGCCAAGCCAGAAATAATTACCAAATCTGGTTTGAGATTAATCGCATTGGTTGCTTGACTTTGAAAATCTGTGTCACTAGTTTGGAATTTTTGCACTGTTACCAATTCTAGCCCTTGATCCTTAACTGTTTGCTGAAAAATTTCCGTTTCTGACTTGCTAAATGCATCATTTTGAGCATAGAAAACTGCAACTTTTTTCAGCTGGGGATTTTGCTTAAGTGCCGCTTTCACCGAATTAGGTGCAACAATGGAAACTGGTGCAGAAACACGAGCAACGTAATCACCAATTTCGGGAATATTTTTAGCAGTATTTGATGGGCCAATAATTGGTACTTTTGCCCGTTCGCCAATGGGATCGGCACTAAAGGCTTGCTGTGACAAAGTTGGGCCGACAATTCCAATAACTTTATCTCTATTAATTAGAGTTTGAAAAGCGTTAATTGCTCCTGCTTCATCACCGCTAGTATCTTGAAAAACTAATTTAATTGGTGTACCATTAACACCACCTTTACTATTAAAATACTTCTGGGCAAGTTTGGCTCCAGCGACTTGCTCTTGACCAAGTAATGCCACATTGCTAGTTTGGGCAACACCAATACCAATAGGAATAGCACTTGATAATGTACCCGTTGTTGCTGGGGTATTGGTTACAGTATTATTTTGGGTACTATTTGGAATACTATTTGGACTAGTATTTGGACTATTAGTGGAAGAATTTGTCACTGTGCTAGTGCCACCACCACAGCCTGTTAGTAGCAAAGCGCAAGTTGATAATAATGCTGTTGTCCGAGCGATCGCGTTGTTCATCGTTGGATAATCATCTAGTTATGAGATATTCGGCAAGAGTTAATAGTAAAGTTCATAATCTGCAAACAAAATGATGCAGATTTACACTTTTGCACGAATTCTATTAAATCATTCTTATTTCACCATGCAAAGAGAAATATTCAAAGTGCTTGTAAATACAAATTATTATAATTAGTAATGATTTTATCATTCCCTGGTTCTAGTGCTATGAAGTCGCCAGAAAACTATCTACGTCATAGCGTCTGGGTTAACCAGGTAATTTTAGGTAGGTTAAGTATTAAATGAGAATCTTAAGTACTTTTTTCATTACCAGTTAATTCTCTAGGTTCGTAGTGACGGCAACCGTTACACGGGCCTTCAGGATTAATAGCACAACGGATATAGCCAGATCGGGCATTAAACTTGCAGCTGATATCGCCAATTAAATAACCCACCCCTTCTAAATAATAGCGATCGCCTTCCACAGGTCTAAGGTTTTGCCGTCCCTGTACCACTGGAAAATTCATGGCTGCTTGCCTCATCCGCAAGCGCGATCGCTGGGTTCTACGGATCATCCACAAGGAAAACAGGGACGGTAAAAAACCAACGGCAATCACTAAAAGTGTTTTTAACACCTTCTTTTTACCTCTTCTGTGCGCTGATTGATTGTCCCTGATGTTACACTCTGTTTTTACGGAAGTGCAAATATTAGGGCGGCTTTGTTTCTTTGTCACCAACTATGATTGCAAAGAAATAATGGCAGTGTAGTATCTAGCAATTTTGAGAAACGAGTTCCTTCTGCCACTTCAATCAGCATAACTGTTACAACCTCAGAGGCGATCTGCCGTTGAATGTTGATATAGCACAAGCCTTGGTGGTTAGGAGATTAACAGATGATAAAACTTAGACACAACAAGACTTTTCACCCAATCCCCAGCGATGCACTGAGCTTGTCGAAGTGTCACCAGTCCCCAGTACCTTGCTATAATTTTAAGATTTGTTGACTAATACCTTTTTGAAGAAGCGTTTTGTGTCAACTTCAGGCCCATTCTTGTTTTTTCTGTGTCGCTGTGATGCTAATCTTTTTTTGGTTTGCTGACGAAGTTGCTGTGCTAGCAGTGCAGCTTCCCTTTCGGCTCGGAATAAATCAACTTTTCGCGTTGTCAAAATAAATGATTCGTCAGACTTTTGTTTCACCCAAGGGATGCTAACTGCAAAATACTGACAAATATTTTTGCATATCTCCTTTATCAAGAGTGGGTAACGTTTTTGAGTATTCATTTTGTTAGCGATCGCTTTCAACTCTAATATCGCTGCTTCTAACTCTTGTGCCATCTGATTGATGCGTTCGACTTGTATTATAAAACGCTCCCGTTCACTGATGATTTTTTTTTCTTGGGGTTGCAGTGGCACTATAGCAGTAGTTACAAATGTAGGCTGGAATAGCAAAATAGGCTTTTTGTCCGTGTCTGGAATTTTTTTCATACTACCTCAAGCAAGGCTAGCTGACTTTTAAAGCATTTTAGCAGCTAATTAGTAAATTTGTACTATAATATTACCCCACCCTGGTTTTGTCTAAAGCCAAAACTGCCTCTCCCCTTGGTAAGGGGAGGGGTTGGGGGTGGGGTAAAGAGTATGTTGAGCGTAAAGCTCAAGGGGCGTAAAAGTAAATCATCATTTAAGGTTTTAATGACTTGGCGATCGCTATTCCTGTTTTTTACGAAATAAGTAATACCAAACCGTCCCCCTTTCCAATTCCCTTTCATAGCGATCGCAGGGAATCTTCATTAGCGAAGCGAGATAAAGGCGCACCGAGCTTCACAAAAATTAAATAACGCGATGTGCGACTTTTTTTATTCTTGTGGGATGCACATCTTGTCCGTCCTTTCTGGGCAGGCAAGATGCCTACCCCACAATGAATCAAGGTTTAACAAAATTAAGTTGCACACAGCGTTAAATAGCAGTTCGATATTGCAATCAAGCGAGAAGCGCGATATTGAATTCGGGCAGTCATTTGTTGAATTCGGGCGGTCGTTTGTTGAATTCGGGCGATCGTTTGTTGAATTCGGGCGATCGTTTGTTGAATTCGGGCAATCGTTTGTTGAATTCGTTCGAGCGTTTATTGAATTCGGGCAAGCGTTTATTGAATTCGGGCAAGCGTTTATTGAATTCGGATAAGTTTCAATAAATTCACGCAACAAATATACTAATTTTTGTATTAAATAGTTTACATATACTGAATATTGCTGGTGTCGATCGCCACGATTTTGTTTATCCTAATGGTGTAAAGACAGGATAGAAGTCAGTTTTTATCTTAGTACACGATCGATAGAAGGAAAGTTATTTATGTCACGTCGAACACGTGGGTCTAAAGTACTTGATAGGGCACAGCGTCGAATTGCGGCTTTGAAATCGATTAGTCCCACCTTAGATTTAGGTAATGGAGTTACTATTGACACCTTTGCCGCCGCCATCAAAAAAACACAGGACAAATTGGAAGTTTATAACTCCAGCCTCTCCACTGTGGATATAACTCAGGGAGCCTTTGAATTAGAGGAAAAGTTGCTGATGGAACTAACAGAACATGTGTTAGTCAGTGTAGCTGCAAAGTATGGCAAGAATAGTGATGAATACAAAATGGCAGGGGGCGTTCGTCGCAGCGAACGCAAGCGTCCAGTGCGGAAGCCTAAGCAAGAGGTTGTTGCTTTATAAAGACAATACATTTGGGTTTTTTGACACTCTCCCGAATTGAATTCGGGAGATTCTTGGTTAGGTGGCGAACCAATAGAAAAAAGATAACATTTAAATAGCGATCGCTTGAGTTTTAGAGAAATATGGCGTAGACGCATAGCAGGTTGTCGTCAGACATCGCTCGGCGTTGAACTGGAAGCTATAAATGGAAAAATGACCCGTACTTTTAATCCAGAATCTTATGGTAAATTGCTAGCCGAGTATCAGCCAAAAATCATTACCACGGAGGCAGAAAACGAACAAGCGATCGCACTCGCATTAACCTTAGAACATCGTCCCAATCGTACACCAGAAGAAGAAATGCTGTTGCAACTGTTGGTGACTTTAATTGAGCAGTTTGAAGAAACCCATTACCCAATTCCCCAAGGTACGCCCAATTCGATGTTAGTGCATCTGATGGACGCACGCGATACTACAACCGAAGCATTAGCTGAGGTAATTGGTTCATTGGAAATTGCCTTGCAAATTGTTAATGGCGGCACCATTAGTAAAACTCAAGCAGAAGCGTTGGCGGACTATTTTAATGTAGATATCAGTTTATTTACCTAGCTTATCTTCTATAACAACACTCTTAAAACCAGCGCTTGGTATTGAGCTGGAAATTTAATATTTTGGTATGAGGTTAAAGGTGCGTAGACGCGCAGCGGCTTGTACTTAGACATCGCTTCTCCACTCGATACAACAGCTACAAAATCTTTTGTTAATTAGCTTCTAGAGCTTGAGTAAGCTATGAACCTGTACCAAAAATTCTATGTGCTAACCATCCCAAACCCAAGCCTAGACTAGAAGTGCTAGCTAAAATTAGAAAAGTATGAAATTTGCTAAAAGACTTTTGTAATTCATTTCCAGCCAGAACCATAGCCACAGCCCAAGCCGCAGTCACAGCTACAGCCACAGCCACAAACACAACCAGATCCAGAGGCATACCTACAACCACAGCCCAAGCCACAGCCACAGCCACAGCCCAAGCCACAGCCCCAGCCCCAGCCCAAGCCCAAGCCACAGCCACAGCCACAGCCACAGCCCCAGCTACAGCCCAAGCCCCAGCGACAACCCAAATTATGTATGGAGCGTTAGATACTGCTAACCAGTAGCCTATCAATAGGTAGCTTAATAATACACCAATCAACCAGCCCCAGAGAATAATTCTAGATGATTTAGTACTTGGTTTACTTGGAATTGGCTCTAATAACTTGGCTTTGGAACGAACAACTTCTTTTTTATGGACTGGAGCAACAGATGGTGGAGGCGTTGCTTTTGGTGCTTCCAGCATTGCCAACCATGCCTGCATCAACTGAGGGCGGTCTTTTGCCTCCAGCGCCATACCCTTGAGAATTGCTTTATTTAATTGATCGCTGATGCTTGGACTAATTTGTTTAGGTGATTTCAGAGAAGCATTATCAAGCTTGCGAGCTAGAGAAGTTGTAGGGCGTTGACCTGTCACTGCATAATAAAGTGTAGCAGCCAAACAATAAACATCCACTGTTGGCTCTCGACTGCCTCTGCTCATCTGCTCGTAAGGCGCAAACCCTTCATTACCTGCAATACCCTTTGAACTCAAAGTTTTAGGTAAAAGTTCTTTGGCGATTCCAAAGTCAATTAAAACGGCTTTGCCATTTCTCCGCACCATGATGTTTCCAGGATGGGCATCTCTATGTACTAAACCTGCTTGATGCACTACGCTCAAAGCTTCCCCAATCTGGCAGATGCACGGTAGAATCTCTGCTTCTGGTAAAGCCCCCCTACGCTTCACTGCCTCAAATAAATTTTCTCCCTCAACAAAGTCCATCACTAAACAGTGGGTAGCACCTTCTTGAAACAAGTCAATCACTCCCACAATGTGAGGATGAGGGTCTTCTGATAAGCGTGCAAGTGTCCGCCCTTCTTGGATAAATCTCTCTATATACTTTTCATATTCCGGATCGTGGCTGAGATATTCATTAGGTGTCTTAATTACAACTATCTGGTTTAGTTCAACATGCAAAGCCTTGTAGGTAATCCCGAATCCTCCCTGTCCCAAGACTTGCTCAATTACATATTTGCCACTTTGCAATTGTTGTCCTGCTATCCAGGGCATGAATACCTCTAAGTAAAAAATTACTTCAATGCCAGCGTTTTAATGAGAGTTTAGCTAATTCTACTGTGTTTTGCTAGATGACGGACTAGGAGATACTGATGGTGGACTATTAGGTGCAGGGGGTTTTAATTTATCCATCACAGCACCCACCCCTGCAAGTAAGCCTCCTAAAGCTGCGATCGCAGCTATCACCACTCCCCAAAACTGGATGTTTCGCTCCCAATTTGAGTTAGTTTTAGATGGTTCGATTACTGAAGGCTGCAAGTTTTCCCCAGTCAAGCCTAAAGAATCGAGCCATTCTCGCATTGACTGCGATCGCTGTTTCGGATCTAGCTTCATACCTGTTAAAATTGCTCGGTTGGTGCGATCGCTAATCTGAGGATTATGTTTTTTTGGTTCCACTAAAGGAGCGTTATCCACCTTACGTTTGAGCGCACTGACTGGTGTTTTTCCAGTCAGAAGCACATAAAGAGTTGCCGCCAGAGAATAAATATCGCTATATGCTCCAGTTGGTTTAGTATGTTGAGCATAAAGTTCAGGCGGTGTAAATCCCTCAGAAGTTTCCTTTGTTCTACTTGTGGTTAAGATATGGTCGAAATCGAGAGCTAAACCGAAATCAATTAGCACCGCTTCCGGCTGTCCTTCTCGCACTCGCAAAAAGATATTTCCTGGATGTACATCTCGATGAATCAACCGATTTTCATGTACTTTAATCAGTGCTTCTCCAATTTGTTGAATGTAGCGTAAAGCCTCTGATTCAGAAAGTATTTGTTGGCGACGGTCAGCTAAACTGACACCATCCACATATTCCATTACTAAACACCAGTGTTCTCCTTCTTTGAACGGTTCTGCAACCTGCACAATATGTTTGTGTTTACATTGAGTAAGTTTTACCGCCTCTTGCCAAAACATTGTTTCCAGTCGTCCGCGTTCCAACTGGTTTAGGGAATTTAGTAAATCGTCATTTAAGGTTTTAATGACTTGGCGATCGCCATTCTGATTTTTCACCAAATAAGTAATGCCAAAGCGTCCTCTTCCCAACTCTCTTTCAATGGTGTATTTTCCACCTTGCAAGCGATCGCCAGCTACCCAAGCCATCTTTGCAACTCCCAAAATGCTTAGATTAATTCTCACACAAGAGAGCCTTAATAACTTGAGCCTAGTTTGGCAGAACAGGTGTGATGTCTACAACGGTCACTGAGCGTTGGTCATTGAGCGTAGCCGAAATGAGCCGAAGTGCGGGCTACGCCTACGCTTTTTTCTCTCTCTATTGCTAAACTAAAAACAACCTTTAGCTAGTGCAAAGGTAACTTATGACCTCTGCAATCAACCTCGATACCGATCTCACCCCATTTCCTGACCACACGCAGCTACCAGACTCTGACGGCACCTTTGTGAAAAATTGGCAAGAGCATCCCCAAAGTATCTTACTAACGGATTCAATTACACCCATTCTCCAGCAATTACATCCAGAAGGTCAATATTGTATAGGTCAGGACTTAGGTATTTACTGGCGGTTGACAGATCCTCCAGAGAAAGGAGCAGCAGCACCGGATTGGTTTTATGTAGGAAATGTCCCGCCCTTACTAGATGGATTGACGCGCCGTTCTTATGTATTTTGGCGAGAACACATCGCTCCATTAATTGTCTTAGAATTCGTCTCTGGTGATGGGAGTGAAGAACGAGATACAACCCCTTGGAAGGGCAAATTTTGGATTTATGAGCAAGTAATTCGTCCTCCGTTTTATGGCATTTATGAAGTGAATAAAGCCAGTATAGAAGTGTATGAATTGATTGGTGGACAATACCAGTTATTAGCAGCAAATGAACGAGGACATTATCCTATACCTGGTTTAGGAGTGGAGTTAGGCATAAGGCTTGGAGTTTATCAAAACGTGGAATTGCCCTGGTTACGTTGGTGGGATTTGCAAGGTAATTTATTGTTGACTGGCGATGAAAGAGCAGAACTTGAACGCCAACGCGCACAACAAGAACGCCAACGCGCAGAACTTGAACGCCAACGCGCAGAACTTGAACGCCAACGAAATGAGATTCTGATTGCTCAATTGCGATCGCTCGGCATTGAGCCAGAAGCATAATATCGATCAAAAATCAACTACTTATTTACATCCATTCCGTTATGGATGGAAGAAACAAGTCAAATCCTCTTCCCTTCTGCCTCCTGCCTTGTTTCTTAGAAGAGAGATTATTTGTGATTAATTACTTTCTTTATGAAATTAAGAATATACGAAATAGCTGATACCGAAGAAATTATGAAATTGTTCTACGACACTATTCATGAAGTGAATATTCACGATTACACACAAGAACAAGTAGATGCTTGGGCACCAGCAAATATGGATGTTGAAGTTTGGATTAAAAGTTTAGGAAGTAAGTTTACTTATGTAGCAGAAGAAGACAAAATTATTGGTTTTGGAGAATTAGAGGCTAATGGTCATATCGACCGTTTCTATTGCCATAAAGATTTTCAAAGGAAAGGTGTTGGTAAGAAAATCTTAGAACAGATTGAATTAAAAGCAAATTCTTTAGGATTGGAAAAGTTATTTACCGAAGCTAGTATTACAGCTAAACCTTTTTTTGAGAGTCAGGGATTTATTGTTATCAAAAAGCAAGAAGTAGAGCGTAGAGGGCAAAAGCTGATAAATTTTGTCATGGAAAAATACTTAAAAAATTACTAAATTCAAAGGTTGTTCTAGCTTATGCTTTGTAAGCGAGAGTCAGCATCACAGAAGCGGGAATTTCCACACCATTTTCTGTGATATACTTTGAGGCTCCCTCGATAATTGCGTTTTCAATATTGCGCCGTTGCTCATCGGTTTGCATTGCCAATATCGACCCCAGACGCACCGAACTTACAATAATCTTTGGCATCACGTCTTCAGGTGTAGAGAAAGTCCACTTGATAGGCAGTTCGGTGACGGATACTTGAGTGAATCCCTCGGCGCTTAAAACCATTTCGCATTCAGTGCGATCGCCAAAGCGAAACAAAGGTGGCCCAGAAGGTATGTTCACATTCATGCTGCCATAAGTCTGCACCGAACCCAGTATCAGAGCCATAAATGGATTGCGTGTTGGCGGTGTCCAGCAGGTGAAAGCGTAGCGTCCTCCCGGTTTGAGTACGCGAAAGGATTCAGCGATCGCTTTTTCGGGGTTTGGAAAATGGAGAATACCCAAGTTACAAACCACCGCTTCAAACTGGCCCGACTCGAAAGTTAGGTTTTCAGCGTCCCCTTGATAGAATGACCCTTGAGGACATCGCACTTTGGCAATGGCCACCATATTCTCTGCAAAGTCTAATCCTGTGACTATAGCTTGCCGCTTTAGTGCTGCGGCACTAAGCCAGCCAGTGCCGCAAGCCACATCTAGCAATTGAATACCAGACTTAGCTCCCACAGCATCCAATATGGCTTCATCTACCTGAGAAGTCACAACAGCGATCGCGCGATCGTATTCTTGAGCTATAAGAGAAAATTTGTCGCGCTCAAATTGCTTGAATACCTCGTGAGTAATGATGGAATTATCCGTCATTTATTCACATCCAGCAACCGCGAAGTTTGTAACCGACTCATCCACTTTTCTAAATAAACTCGATTAACTTTTTGCTCATTTGGATCTTTAGTATCTAAAGGATGAGGCATCAGTCCCAAAATCGTTGCTGTCGTCACGCAAAACATCGATTTTTGGAAACTCATACAAATTTGAACTCGCAAATCATCTTCACCCCGAAGACTGCGACGATAAATTTCGTGCAAATATTCTGGAAGATAATGACGCATATCTTGCATCAACAAGGTAGGAGGAATACCTGCGCCACCGATGGGTAAAGGATCGGCATACAATGCACCATATTGAAATCGACTTTGATCGGGAGAGATTTGATAAGCTTGGGCGTTGTATGAAACAGTACCGTGGAAAGGAGTTCCCCGGAAAAATACTGCCTCTACATAAGGTATTGCTGTATCTGCTAAGAAAGTCAAACCAACGCTTTTGGGAATGATTTCATAGACCTTACCTCGAATTTTGACAGCGTAGGTAATTGGGTTTGATGCATTTGCCACTAATCCTGATTTAATGTGGTCTACAACTTGGGAAATCGATTTGATTTCGCCTCGGTCATAGCGGTCTGATAAGTTGAGGAACATATCAGCCATGACTCGCCAGAATTGACCTAAACCGGTGTAGTAAGCAGAGACGCGCAACTGTTCTGTTAAGAAATCTGGAAACAGTTGGTTAATACCCAGAATCAAGGGATTATTTTTAAATTTTGCGGCAATAACGGCTTGCGCTCTTTCTTGAAATTCTTGTGTATCTAAATACGTATCTAGTCCGCCGCCACCATGCCACATCATGCCTTTCATGCAATATTCGGCATATTCAAAATTGATTCGGTCATGCCACCAGTGACGGAGTAATTTCTGAAAAGAAACCTCTCCATTAAAATATTTAAAAAATGGGAAAAATACTAAAAACTGATGCTCGGCAATATAGTTAAGATTTATTGAGTAAGCATCTAAAACTACCCCATAGCTTTTAAGAATACCAACAACTTCTAATACATTCTCTGGACTATCAGGGAGTAATGCATCTCCTTTTTGTAGGCGTTCAATATACTCAGCTAAGGGATTGTGAGGAGCTTTTTTTTTAATAGTTACCATTGGCATCTCTCCAAAAAGTTTAGGAATTGGGGTATTGGGCATTGGGCATTGGGCATTGGGCATTGGGCATTGGGCATTGGGCATTGGGCATTAGGAAAACTTTTCCCCAGTCCCCAGTCCCCAGTCCCTAGTCCCCATTCCCCATTGCTTTATCCAAAGACACTGCTACTACGTTTTGGGTATTTATCATTGCTGTAATTGTTGGTTCAGTCCAACGCACTAACCAACTAGGTTGAATGCCAAAAATCACAATCAGCACAGCTAAAATTGCAGCTGGGATGCGATCGCTCCAATACACACGTGGTAAATTAACAACAGGTGAAGATAAACGTCCAAAAAAGGCGCGGTTAACAAGTAATAGGAAGTAAACTGCTGTTAAACCAGTACCAAGCATACATAACAAAGTTTGCACTGGAAAAACTGCAAAACTTCCCCGATAAACTACGAATTCGGAAATAAACCCTAGCATTCCCGGTATACCAGCGCTGGCCATGACTCCGACAATCATCAAACTACCAATTACTGGCATACCCCGTTCTGGGTTCAGTAATCCTTGGATGATTGCTAAATCACGGCTTCCGGCTTTTTTATACACAACCCCTACTAGCAAAAACAGCATTGCCGAAATCAAGCCGTGGCTAATCATTTGCATCACAGCACCCAATACACTTAAAGGTGTGCCCGCCGCCGCTGCTAAAAGCACGTAACCCATGTGTCCAATGGAGCTGTATGCTACCATTTTTTTCATATCGCTTTGGGCGATCGCACAGGATGAACCATAGAGTACACTCACTACTGCCCAAGTCGCCAACCAAGGAGCTACATAAGCCCAAGCTTCTGGTAACAAGTTCATGCCAAATCGCAGTAAGCCGTAAGTTCCCAACTTCAAAAGCACCCCAGCCAATAGCACGGAAATCGGTGTCGAAGCTTCAACGTGAGCATCTGGCAACCAAGTATGGAAGGGAACCAAGGGAATTTTTATTCCAAAACCGATCAAAATTCCCGCTAGCAATAAAAGCTGTGTGGCTAGAGGTAGAGTTGTCGCGTTCAAGGTTGCTAGTGCAAAATTAGAGGAACCACTCAGCCAAACCATACCGAGGAAACTTGCTAAAAGCAAGATTCCCGAAACGGCTGTATAAATAAGAAATTTAGTCGCAGCATAACCCCGTTTGGCGCCACCCCAAATGGCGATCAACAAATACAGCGGAATTAGTTCCAATTCGTAAAACAGGAAAAATAATAGTAAATCCTGTGCTAGAAAGGCTCCTGTCACCCCAGCGCTTAATAATAGTACCAAAGAGTAATAAAATTTAGGGCGCTGTAGCGATTCATCACTGCTGTAGATGGCAATGGCAGTTAACAATCCATTTAAAACCAGCAACGGCAAAGATAAACCATCTATTCCAAGGTTATAGTTCAGCCCTATAGCATCTACCCAAGGGAGAGACTCAGCAAACTGTTGAGTAATTTCTCCTGGATGGAACTGACTTACTAATACGATTGTCCACAAGAAAGCGATAATGGCAAAGACTAAAGCCACCTTACGGGCAAATTTTCCACTGATGCTAGAGGGCGAGAAACCAATTAAAGCCGCGCCAATCAACGGTACTAGAATTAAAACACTAAGCATAGACTTCGGGTAAGGGGAGATGAGGCATGAATAACAGCCGCGATAAATCGCGTCTCTACGTTTTGTACAGACGCGATTTATCGCGTCTCTCTAAAAAGGCAATTTATCTAGTAAACCCAATGACCAACTGATGAAAAACCCCAAGACGCTGACAACTGCTAGGATGGTCAACATATAGCCCTGAGATTGCCCAGAAATGCTGTACTTTAAGGTTTGTCCGCCGAAAATGGTCGCAAACCCAACCAAGTTTACTAAACCGTCAACCAAGTAGCGATCGCTCCAAGCAGAAATTTTAGATAGCAGTCCTACTATACTTACCACGGTGACATAATAAACTCGGTCAATATAAAAATCATAACCTAACAGGTCTTGCAGAAATCTCCACGCTAGGATTCTGGATCTTGACCAAGCTTTGTGCAGGTAAACTGTACACCCTACACCTACCCCCACTACGGTAGAACTAAACAAGGCTAACACCACATACCAATTAATACTTTCCCAATCGGGTAGTAAGTACCATTGCTGTAACATTAGAGGTAAAAGCAGAGTCAGCACTGTTAGAAACACCATTGGGAAGGCCATCTGCCAACCAACTTCTGGGGTGCGACGGGTTTTTTGTTGCGGTTTACCCCAAAAGACTAATCTAAATACTCTTGTCAAATTCAATGCTGTCAAACCATTGACTAATATTAAAACCCCAATTACCCAAGGGCTAATATTCACGAAACCGTCAGCCCATGATAGCATTGCCCAGAAGCTTCCCAAGGGTAGCAGTGTCACCATCCCGGCTGAACCAACTACAAAGGCTGTGGTGGTGGCTGGCATCCGCGACCACAAACCGCCCATTTCTGTTAAGTCTTGGCTTTGGGTAGTTAAGATGACTGAACCAGAACTCATAAATAATAATGCTTTGGCGATCGCATGAGCTAACAGCAACATCAAGGCTACACCTCCTTGCTGCAACCCCACTGCCAAAAACACTAACCCCATGTATGCACTGGTGGAATGAGATAGCGATCGCTTAATGTCAATTTGAGCTATGGATACTAATGTCGCTCCAATCGCCGTTACTGTACCCATGATTACCAAGGCATTCAAGGCAACTGGCGACAGGGCTAATAATGGTTGAAGTTTATACAGTAAATAAGCACCACCAGCTACGACTAGAGAGTTCCGCATTACCGAGGCAGGATTGGGCCCTTCCATTGCCTCATCTAACCACAGATGCAGTGGAAATTGGGCACATTTACCAGCAGGCCCAGCAATTAACGCCAACCCTAGCAACGTCGATGTCATTGGACTTAAATTAGCTGTTTGCGCCCACTCATATAAATCCGAAATGTTCAAACTCCCAGCTAAGGTAGAAAGTGTCACTACAGCCATCAGCAACAACAAGTCTCCTACCCGTTTAGTCCAAAATGCATCCCGCGCCGCCGTCACTACTAGTGGTTGAGCGTACCAGAACCCCACCAGCAAGTAAGTTGAAAGCGTCAAGACTTCCAAAAGCGCATAGCTGAGAAACAAAGAATCACTGATTGCTAGACCACATAGCGCTGCTTCAAAAAATCCCAGTAGCCCAAAAAAACGCGCTAACGACCAGTCCTTTTCCATATAACCCAGAGCGTAAACTTGTGCCAGTAAGCTTAACCCTGTAATTAAAACTGTTGCCCCAATGCTGACTGGGGATAGTTCCAAGGAAAAAGATAAGTCTAAATCTGCTGCTTTGAACCAATTGATTAGTAAGGTTTCTGGTTCTCTATCCCAGACATTTTTAAATACAAACAGGCTATGAACAAAAGCTAAAACGGTCGTCAACAAGTTGAAGTATGCCGCAGGTCTGGGCCCTGTTCGCCGAATTATTCCTATTCCCCACGGCAATGTCAAAATTGCGCCCAATAAGCTATACAAAGGCACAAACCAACTTGTTGAAAATAGAAATTGCTCCATTTAAATTTCCCTTGATGACTCAGCCTTGATTTTAAAAAAATTTCAACCAATTATGTTATTTAATAAAATTAATTTACCAAAATTACCAATGTTTTTTTACTATTATTTTAACTGAACTTCCAGAAGTACTTTTACTTAACGCTACCCTATTAAATATAAGTAAAATATAACTTTACATAAGCAAAAGCATTTACTTGCCTTAAGATGGCTGACCTTTTTACATTTGTATTTCTACTTTAACCAAAGTAATTTATACAATATATTTGAAAAACTTATATATATTTCACTTAGTCCTTGTGCACTTAGAAATATTTGATAAAAGATAGATACAGCAAAACATACAGCCGCTGCTTACCTTTTGTCAGATAGGATTAGCCCTGGTTATGAATGTCGTTTTGTAAATGTGATAAAGAAATTATAAAGCATAAGTGCCTGCTCAAGGAATCTGTAAACTTTAATTGCTCAGAAGCCTAGATAACTTTTTGTTAAGTTTTTTAAAACTTTCTTATCATAAACTATTATAGTAATTTATATTGCCAGGAACGCCAAGCTTTCCTATGCTTAATTTGGAAGTGTTTTCTTAGCTATAAGATCAGGCTCTCCCCGTCAAAAAATTCAAACGACAGTACAGATTGCATTAATTTTGTAGGAGTTCTGCGATGCCAATTGCAGTTGGAATGATTGAAACGAAGGGCTTTCCAGCAGTGGTGGAAGCTGCTGATGCGATGGTGAAAGCCGCCCGTGTCACCTTAGTAGGGTATGAAAAAATTGGTAGCGCTCGCGTCACCGTGATAGTTCGGGGAGATGTATCGGAAGTGCAAGCTTCTGTAGCTGCTGGGGTTGAAGCGGCAAAAAGAGTCTTTGGTGGTGAAGTGTTATCCACTCACATCATTGCTCGTCCTCACGAAAACCTGGAATACGTCTTGCCGATACGTTACACAGAAGCGGTGGAACAATTCCGTACTTAAAAGCTGTTTAAACAAAGTAATTAACGCTTTTTGCCTGAAAAGAGTATCACTTTTGTCCAAGACTAAAAACTTTGAAATAGGGATTAAAACTAATGTCAATTGCAGTGGGAATGGTTGAAACGCTGGGCTTTCCAGCAGTAGTGGAAGCTGCTGATGCAATGGTGAAAGCTGCCCGCGTCACTTTAGTAGGTTATGAAAAAATCGGTAGTGGTCGGGTGACGGTAATTGTTCGGGGTGACGTTTCGGAAGTGCAAGCTTCCGTAGCTGCTGGGGTTGAATCTGTAAAGCGGGTCAACGGCGGACAAGTGTTGTCTACTCATATCATTGCTCGTCCTCACGAAAACTTGGAATACGTCCTCCCAATTCGTTATACCGAAGATGTAGAGCAGTTCCGGGAAAATGTGAATGCAATTCGTCCTTTCGGTAGAAGACCGTAATTTGTAATGCAAATTGCCAAAGTTCGCGGCACAGTAGTTAGCACCCAAAAAGAGCCAACTCTTAGAGGTGTGAAACTACTGTTGTTACAATTAGTAGATGAAAACGGCAATATCTTACCAGAGTATGAAGTAGCAGCAGATATTGTGGGAGCAGGAGTAGATGAGTGGGTACTCATCACTCGTGGTAGTGCCGCTCGTCAAGTTGTTGGCAATGAACAGCGTCCATTGGATGCAGCAGTGGTGGCGATCATAGATACTATTTACGTTGAAGATCGCCTCATTTACAGCAAAAAAGATCAATATTGATAGTCATTGGTCATTAGTCATTAGTCATTAGCTGTCGACAAATGACAACTGACAAATGACAACTGACAAATGATAATAGAGGAGGAATCTCGCGATGGCAGTCCGCAGCACGGCGGCACCCCCAACCCCGTGGTCAAGGAATTTAGCTGAACCCAAAATCCATGAAACTGCTTTTGTACATTCATTCTCCAATCTGATTGGGGATGTACGAATAGGTGCAAATGTAATCGTTGCTCCGGGGACTACGATTAGAGCGGATGAAGGCACACCTTTTTATCTGGGTGAAAACACCAATATTCAAGATGGTGTTGTCATTCATGGGTTGGAGCAAGGCCGAGTAATTGGCGATGACCAAAATAAATACTCAGTATGGATTGGTAAAAACGCTTGCATTACCCACATGGCTCTAATTCACGGGCCAGCTTATGTAGGTGATAATTCCTTCATTGGCTTTCGCTCTACGATATTTAATGCCAGGGTGGGTGCAGGTTGCATCGTAATGATGCACGCTTTGATTCAAGACGTAGAGATTCCCTCTGGGAAGTATGTACCTTCGGGAGCGATAATTACCAGCCAGCAGCAAGCCGATCGCTTGCCAGATGTGCAAGATCAAGATAAAGAATTTGCTCATCATGTGGTTGGAATTAATCAGGCATTACGAGCTGGTTATCTCTGTGCTGCGGATACTAAATGTATAGCACCCATTCGGGATGAGAACGCTAAATCTTATACAGGTAATGGTATTACTGTTTTAGAGTTGGAAAGGAGTAGTGAAGTGTCGAGCAATAGCTTGGGTGGAGAAACAATAGATCAGTTGCGGTATCTATTGGGGCAAGGGTATAAAATTGGTACAGAACATGTAGACCAAAGACGTTTCCGCACGGGTTCTTGGACTAGTTGCCAACCAATCGAACCGAGATCTCTCGGTGAAGCGATCGCAGCATTAGAAGGCTGTCTACAAGAGCATAGCGGCGAGTATGTCCGACTGTTTGGCATTGACAAAGATAGACGACGCGTGCTAGAAGCCATCATCCAACGTCCTGATGATGATGCAAAACCAGCTAGCAGCTTTAAAGCTCCAGCTAGTCATGGTAATAGCAGTTACAGAAGCTACAGCAACAGCTATGATAATGGTAATAGTAACGGTTCTAGCAGTGGCAAAGTCAGTAGCGAAACTCTAGAGCAAATTCGCCAACTCTTGGCAGGTGGTTACAAAATTGGTATGGAACACGTAGATGAGCGGCGTTTCCGTACTGGTTCCTGGACTAGTTGCACGCCAATTGATGCAACTTCCACAAATCAAGTCATCTCCGCTTTGGAAGAATGTATCGCAAGCCATCAAGGTGAGTATGTACGTTTAATCGGTATTGACACCAAAGCAAAACGGCGGGTGTTAGAAGCCATTATCCAACGTCCAAATGGTCAAGCAGTTTCCTCTGGTAGTCACAAATCATTTACTAGTACTAGCAGTAGTGCAGCATCCTATGATAGGGGAACAGCTAGCAGTAACCGTTTAAGTTCTGAAGTAGTAGACCAACTCCGGCATTTATTGGCTAGCGGCTCAAAAATTAGCCTTGAACACGTAGATCAACGGCGATTCCGTACAGGTTCCTGGACTAGTACCGGTCAAATTCAAGCCTCCTCAGAAAGAGAAGCGATCGCCGCCATAGAAGGACAACTCGGCGAATACGAAGGGGAATATGTACGCTTAATTGGTGTTGACCCCAAAGCCAAACGGCGGGTATTAGAAACCATTATCCAACGTCCAAATGGTCAAGTAGCCTCCTCTGACGGTCAGAAATCATTTACTAGCAGTGCGCCCTCTGCAACAGCAACAGCAACAGCAACAGCTACCCGCTTGAGTAGTGAAGTAGTAGACCAACTCCGGCAATTATTGGCTAGCGGCTCAAAAATTAGCATTGAACACGTAGATCAACGACGGTTCCGTACAGGTTCCTGGACTAGTACTGGTCAAATTCAAGCCTCCTCAGAAAGAGAAGCGATCGCCGCCGTAGAAAGACAACTCGGCGAATACCAAGGGGAATATGTACGCTTAATTGGTGTTGACCCCAAAGCCAAGCGTCGCGTATTAGAAACGATTATTCAACGACCTTAAGGAGTTAGGAGTAGAGACGCGATTAATCGCGTCTGTACAAGAGTTGGGAGTTAGAAGTTAGGAGTTAAAAAAGATTGTTAATTGATAACTCTAAACTTAAAATTTATAACTCCCCCACTTTTAACTAACTCCTAACTCCTCACTTTTAACTCCTATCTTCTTAGGGCTTCCGAGGTTAAAATTTCCATGTCTGTGCCGCTACTGCGCCTCAGCAATAACTTTGATACTTACATTAGTGGTGAGGTGACTATTCATCCAAGCGCGGTACTTGCACCTGGGGTGATCCTCCAAGCGGCTGTAAACAGCAAGATCGTCATTGGGCCAGGGGTCTGTATTGGTATGGGAGCAATTCTCCAAGTCCATGAAGGCACTCTAGAAGTAGAAGCAGGTGCAAACCTGGGAGCCGGCTTTTTGATGATTGGCAAAGGCAAAATTGGCGCAAATGCTTGTATTGGTTCAGCGACTACAGTTTTTAACTATTCGGTTGAACCCGAACAAGTAGTACCGCCTGGTTCAATTTTAGGAGACACCAGTCGGCAGATTGAGCCAACAAAACAGCTAGAAGCATCTACAAATAACCCAACTTCTACTACAAATACACCACCGAAAGAAGAAAATAGCTCAGGTGGAGGTCAGGAAAAGGTAATTTCCTCAACTAACTTCTCAGCTTCGGCTTTTGTAGATTTCAAACAAAACAAGTCAATTTCTTATTTTAAATCTCCCGCCACTCCCGAAAGTCAGTCTCCTCCTGTGGAGGAACCGACCAATGATACTGACTCCACCTTGGGGGAATCCCAAGAGTCAACAGAACATCATTCAGATCCCAGTCAGCCTGCTGTAGAATCCCCTAATGGTTTTGGGACTCAAATTTATGGACAAGGGAGCATAAGCAGACTGTTGACTACATTGTTTCCTCACAGACAATCCTTGAACGACCCAAACCCTGACGATTAGTCAGAGTAAGTGTTAATTGTAAGTTGTCGGCTTTTTCCGTATTTTGGAGAATTCATCATGGAAACATATAATCAACGGTCGATTCGTACTATCCAGGGAGCGAGTAGTCAAGAAACCTTTCAGGATACTGCTTTGGGTTTAGTTTCTTGCCGTAGCTTTCCGGCAATCGTTGGGACGGCCGATATGATGCTGAAATCAGCGGGAGTTCACCTGGTTGGGTATGAAAAAATTGGTGGCGGTTATTGTACTGCGATCGTCCGTGGTGGAATTGCTGACGTGCGTCTGGCGGTAGAATCTGGCGTGCAAACGGCTGAACAGTTTGGTCAGTTAGTTTCTAGTTTGGTGATTCCCCGACCTTATCCCAACCTAGATATAGTACTTCCCATCACAACCCGTTTCACTAAATTGATGGAAGAGGGCAATTCCAGCCGTCTGAGTAACCAAGCAATTGGTTTGGTAGAAACCCGAGGATTTCCCGCGATGGTAGGAGCGTGTGATGCGATGCTCAAAGCTGCTGATGTTCATTTAGCAGCTTATGAAAAAATTGGTGGGGGTTTGTGTACGGCAATTATTCGTGGTTCTGTAGCAAATGTGGCGGTAGCAGTGGAAGCAGGAATGTTTGAAGCAGAACGCATTGGGGAATTGAATGCAGTGATGGTAATTCCTCGGCCGCTGGACGAAATGGAGTTAACTTTGCCATTAGCAAGCTGCTGGATAGAAGAACGCGAACCGTTAAACTTGCCAGTGAATATTAAAGAACAAGTTGCAGAAATCGAAGTACTAAGATTACCAGACTTAACCAAGCTACCGACAAAAGTTCAAGAAGAATTATGGAATGATGAATGATGATAGATGAATTTTGTCAAATCATCCATTCAGCATTCATCGTTTAGATAGAAGGCATCTTACGCTTTAGCTATTCTGAATAATAGCTTTTTCCATCCATAAGTAAATACTTTTGTTTTAATATAAATAATAGAGTTTTGTCTATGATGAAACTCGTAACTTTCTGTGAGCATCACAATATCATTTGCCAGTGTTCAGCAATACTAGTTTTATATCTATTAATCGCTATATATAGGAGAATCACTCTTGAACCAAGCGACGCTGCACCAGTTAAAGGTGTTCGAGGCGGCGGCACGGCACAGTAGCTTTACTCGTGCTGCTGAGGAATTGTTTCTCACCCAACCTACCGTTTCTATGCAGATCAAGCAACTCACAAAATCAGTAGGTTTGCCATTATTTGAGCAAGTGGGGAAGCGATTGTATCTGACAGAGGCAGGACGGGAATTGTTTGCTACTTGTCGGCAGATTTTTCACAATATCGCCCAGTATGAAATGAAGGTAGCAGATTTAAAAGGGCTAAAACAGGGACAATTACGTTTGGCAGTGATTACAACAGCAAAATATTTTATCCCACGTTTGTTAGGGCCATTTTGCGAACTTTATCCAGGGATTGATATCTCGCTGCAAGTAACAAATCACGAACAAATTTTGGAACGGATGAGTCAAAATTTGGATGACTTATATATTATGAGTCAAATTCCAGACAATATAGATGTGACTTGTGAACCATTTCTGGAAAATCCTTTGATAGTCTTTGCACCGACTAATCATCC
Source organism: Nostoc sp. DedSLP04 (assembly GCF_034530775.1). Lineage (NCBI taxonomy): Bacteria > Bacillati > Cyanobacteriota > Cyanophyceae > Nostocales > Nostocaceae > Nostoc > Nostoc sp. DedSLP04. The sequence continues at coordinate 198,080 of NZ_JAVRCL010000001.1, forward strand.
TTTATCTAAAGAAAAAAATATTCCTATACAACGCCTGTCTAACGAACCTTTTATTATGCGGGAACCAGGTTCAGGAACTCGTCGCGCCGTTCAAAAGCTCTTTGAAGAACAAGGGATAGTAGTAAAAGTCAAGCTAGAATTGGGAAGTAACGAAGCTATTAAACAAGCGATCGCAGGTGGTTTAGGAATTTCTGTTTTATCCCGTCATACCTTACTATCAGACGCTTCAGAGTTCAGCATTTTAGATGTGCAACACTTCCCCATTCAGCGGCATTGGTACATGGTTTATCCATCTGGCAAGCAGCTATCTATCGTCGCTCGTGCCTATTATGAGTATCTACTAGCAGCGGCAAAAAATATTGTTAAACAAAAAGCTGATACTGCTTATAGTACCTTTGAACCAATTCACGGGAATTCGTAATTCGTAATTCGTAATTCGTAATTACGAATTCCCGAAAGGGGTTGACTGTTAGATCGGTAAACATTGACAATTAACCAGCAGAATCATTAAAAATGGGGGAAAACTGGCAGTGGTTAACCCGGAAATACCATCTTGGCGCAAAACAGTACAAAGCGAGATTGTAGCTGTTACCGTGTATTCTGACAGAGCATTGGTTACACGGCGAGGTGTAGTTGATTTAACAGGAATTGAACAGGAATTAGTAATTACCCCAGTGCCAATGACTCTAGAAAGTGAGTCCGTTCGGGTTAGCGGTACAGGTACGGTAGGGGTGCGCTTGATGGGAGTTAGTAGCGATCGCCTCTACACTACTGAACCTGTAGCAGAACGAGTAGCACATTTGACAAGGCAAATTCAGCAATTAGAAGCAGAAAAACGCCACCTACAAGCCCAAGTAGACGCTTTAGCATTGCAATCTAGTTTTATCGCTGGCTTACGCGAAAAAACAGAAGAACCCTTTGCACAAAGTTTGTCTCGGAAAAATCTCAGCCTCAGCGAAACTTTAGATTTTCTCAACTTTCTTGGCAGCCAGTATAGTGAATATGCGATCGCATCTGGAGAGTGCAAAACCCAACAGCAGGAATTAGACAAACAACTGCAAGCACTCCACACCTCATTGCAAATAATCCAAACACCCCATCCTAAAGAGAGTTTTAGCTTAGTTGTAGCCGTTGAAGTCGCGGGTGAAGGCGAATTTGAATTAGAGGTGTCTTACATAGTAAATCGCGCTAGTTGGAATCCGCTTTATGACTTACGCTTTAGCACTACTAGCGATATTGTACATTTGAGTTACCTTGCAGAAATCACTCAAAGCACTGGCGAAGATTGGATTGGTGCAAATCTCACTCTTTCTACCGCTAAACCAGGATTAGGTACGCTTCCACCCAAACTTGAACCCTGGTATATTGATGCGCCACTTCCACGAATAGCGCGACAACGACGAGCTCGATTTGCTGCCCAGCCACCACTACTGCCTAGCATACCAGAGCCACCTGCTTCTGCTGCCAGGGTGGATTGGCAAGAACAAGACGAAGTTGCAGAGGATAGTCTGATTTTAGCAGAAACCGTTACAGCAGAAGTATCCAAAGAAGGGAGTGTAGTTACCTTTAAATTGAATGGCGGTGGTAATATTCCCAGCGATGGCGCACCCCATAAAACTACGATTTTCAACGATGATTATCCTTGTAGCTTCGATTATGTAGCAATGCCGCGCTTGGTAAGTTTTGCTTATCTACAAGCGAATGTGAAAAATAGTCCCAATGGTGCGACTTTGTTACCAGGCAAAGCGAATATTTTCCGCAACAACGTTTTTGTCGGTACTACTGGATTAGGGAATATTGCACCAGGGCAAGAATTCAAACTGAACTTAGGAATTGACGAAGGTTTAAAAATTGAGCGCGATTTAGTTGAGCGCCTGGTAGATAAAAGATTAATTAGCAACCAGCGCCGGATTACTTATAGTTATCGGTTGATTGTTACTAACTTACTAGAGAAAGAAGTAAATCTAAAATTAACTGAACAATTGCCAGTTAGCCGCAACGAGCAAATTAAAGTACGCCTCAGTCGCAGCAATCCACAAATTCAACTTGGTGAAATGGGGATTTTAGAATGGCTGTTAACTCTTCCAGCCCAAGAGCGACGAGAGATATATTACCAGTTTAATGTTGAACATCCGCCCGACTTAATGGTAGTTGGGTTAGATATTTAGATTATAGATACATTAAAGGAATTCCAAATAAAAAAATAATCAATTACTTTGGTGAGCAGAGGGAGCAGGGAAAGAAGAATTTTGATGGTCGTATTGGATGCAGGAATTGAGTAATTTAATTTTTGGAAATCCCAAATATAAAGCCTTTTTGCTGGATTTAATTCTTAACCGCTTCAGCCTGCCGATTTTGATTCTTTTTATCTGGAAGTAACCGTTCCAATCCACGGGCTATTAAGGGTAGAAATCCAATAATTAATGCCACGCCTAGCAAGTTGAATATTAACTGTGCATTGGCAATTTGGCGAGCAACATCATCCCCTGCTCCCATTAACTGAGAAATCCATTGCGCGAATCCTGCCAATTGAGTGACAAATATAATTCCTACCGCAGCAGTAGTCAGATTGAAAAGTAAATGAAAGATACCTGTCCGCACTGCTGGACGTTCGCGTCCAAAGGTAGCTACTAATGTGTCAGCACAAGTGCCAACTTCAGCACCCAGCATTAACGCCACGCCTGCTGATAATGAAATTAATCCTTGACTAGCCAAAGTCACAATAATCGCAACTGTGGCAGAGGAAGATTGAACTAAGACTGTAAATAGTGCCCCAACTCCAGCACCTAAAAGCGCGTTGTTACCCAAGGTTTCCATTAATTTGAGAAATGGCTGGTAGTCCTTGAAAGGTTCCATTGCGTTTTCAATTGTGTCAAGTCCGAAAAACAATAAGCCTATGCCAAGAATAATTAAACCGATTTGCTTCCAACGTTCTTTTTTACCCAACAAAATTAATAGTAAGCCAACGAACATTGCTATGGGGGCATAATCACTAATGTTAAAAGCAACTATTTGAGCGCCGATAGTTGTACCAATATTGGAACCCAAAACCACGCCCAGAGATTCTACAAATGACAATAAACCAGCACTAACCATTGCAATCACAATGATGATTGTTACTGAGGACGAATCTAATATTGTTGTCGCTACCGTGCCAGTTGCTATTCCAGCGTAGCGATTGGTAGTGAACTTGCTAATTAGTTCTTTGGCACGATCGCCTGCGATCGCTTCCAGTCCCTCGGCCATTCGTGTCACACCATACAAAAATAGTACCAGTCCCGCCAGCGCACCCGTGACTATTTTAAAAATATCTAATTTTCCCTGTTCTTCTCCTTTAGACTCAGCACTTTTATCCTGACTATTTTTATTTTTTTCCTTAGTATTCTGAGATAAATCGCTGTTTTTCTGTTGTGTTTCTTCTACTCCAGTAGGAGTCTGAGCATTAACGCTAATCTCTACACTTGGTGCATCAAACCAATAAAAATTATTTCCTAATATAGAAGGAGTAACTACCAAAACTGAAACTATAATAATCAATATTAAACTGTTCAATACTCTTTTTAGGCTTTTGGATAACAACATAATACAATACTCCCTCAAAAATTTTATTTTAATGTATTACTATTAATTTAATTGTCAAAAAAGTTTAAGCATTACTATTAATTTAATTCTCACTATGTCCCAAAATAAACGCTGACTTCCTATTTAAACAAATTAAAAACTGATTGAAACTTGCTCAATAGTAGTAATTTTATTTAGATATTATTACTTATGTTTAATTACTAACTAATAGTATAACTTTCTAATAAACAACTATTATAAATTTAATCTGTTTCAAACATGAATTGCTTACATCTTAAGAAAGAGATTGATGATTGTATGTCACTATTTAATTGAAATTTAAACTCAACTTAAATAAACAATAACGCTTATTTTTAAGCAAGAAATATATTGTAATAAAAATTACATTGGTTTAGAATTTACGCATTGACAAGCAAGACAAAAAGTAATTAAAAAAACACAAAAAAAATCAGCGAGCGCTAGTTACTAGAGGCGTGAATTTACGAGACATGTATTGCGGCAGTTTAACCGACAAGTACTGAGAGGCATCCGGCTTTGGCATACTCGAACCGCTTCGCCAGAATCCGCGATCGCAGATAAGTTAGCTTTATCTCTACCATCAGTCTTTTTTTGTCAAGTCTTATTGACGCTTTGTAACGGAATTGTTATATTTAGTTACATAAGATAACAAAACAAAGAAAAGAAAAACCATGTATACCACTACTAACGAAGACGGCATTCTCAACAACTACGCAGCAGAACCCAAGATGTACTACTCTGAGTACCCAGCAATTTGGGAACAACGTAAATACGTTTTACAGGGTCTTTTTGCAACTTTAATCGTCACCGCTTTAGTTTTGGTTGGTTTTAGCGTTAGCTAAGATTTTTTGATTTCAGTATCGCTGTATCTCATCGTCATTCAGACTTCTCTCTATAACCCCGGTTAGTTTCGCCGGGGTTTTTTGTGTTTTACGTATCCCAAACGGTAGTGGTGTGCTGATAAGTCATTTTTATGTTTACTATCAGTCTTTTTTTGTCAAGTCATGTTGACTATTTGTAACGAAATTGTTATATTTATTTACATAAGATAACAAAAGAAAGAAAAGAAAAAACTATGTACACCACCACCAACGAAGACGGCATTCTCAACAACTACGCAGCAGAACCCAAGATGTACTACTCTGAGTACCCAGCAATTTGGGAACAACGTAAATACGTTTTACAGGGTCTTTTTGCAACTTTAATCGTCACCGCTTTAGTTTTGGTTGGTTTTAGCGTTAGCTAAGATTTTTTGATTTCGATATCGCTGTATCTCATCGTCAATCTCACTTCTCGACTTTACCTCGGCTAATTTAGTCGGGGTTTTTTGTGTCTTATCCATCCCATTTTGTCGCCCCATCAGCAACAAACCACTGGTCAGCCATAAAATAAAGACAAATCAATAATAAAGGGGTGTTTATGGCAACCCAACTCGGTGAAGCTAAATCTTCAACAGAACTGGTAATATCTTGGGAAGCATTGCCCGCAGATTTTCACTTAGAGGATGAACCAGTGGAGAATACAGGTCAGCCACTATTGGCCGGTGCTTTGCGCGAAAGCCTTGAGATAAGTGGTTTCATCCAACCGCAGATGTTAATAGCCTCAAATTTTGGACTTTGTGCGACGATAAACGGGCAATTTATAGCTAAAGCACCCGACTGGGTTTATGTGCCATCGGTAAATCAGGTTTTAGGAGAACGCAAAAGCTATACACCCAATTTAGATGGAGATATTCCAGTAATTGTGATGGAATTTCTATCTGACACTGAAGGTGGAGAATACTCTTTTAAACGAACCTATCCACCAGGAAAATGGTTTTTTTACGAGCAGATTCTTCAAGTCCCAATTTACATAATTTTTGACCCAAATGGTGGTTTATTAGAATTTTACCAACTCGAAAACAGGCGCTACGAGTTAAAGCAACCTGATGAAAATGGTCGTCATTGGATTGATTCAATGGGTTTATTTCTGGGAACCTGGCAAGGAACAAAAGAAGCCAGAACTGGTTACTGGTTGCGCTGGTGGGATGAAGCAGGTAATTTGTTACTTTGGGCAGTAGAACAAATTGAACAGGAACGCCAGCAAAAAGAACGGCTAATTGCCTATCTACAATCTCAAGGTATCGATCCAAATAATTTGCCTTAGCATATATAGCAAGGGACTGGGGACTGGGGACTGGGGACTGGGGACTGGGTGAAAAGCCTTTTTGTGTCTAAGTTTTATCGTCTGTTGATGTCCTAACCACCAAGGCTTGTGCTATACAAATAAAATTTTCAAGTATTTGAGTGACTCAGTTTAAGCAAATAAGTGCTACAAGCGTTACGTCTATTAAGGAGTGGGGCATCATACAGAAATTCAAGTACAGCTGAAAAAGCTAATCGCCGGAAAAAAGGCACAAGAGGAAAAAAATAGGTTTTTGCTGAATCAAAAGCCAGAATTATTCGTCACTTAAACTATCAATTCCCTACTTATTTCTCCTGGAGGATGATTTATGTCATCACAAATGCTGCGGTTGATATCTTTGGGCAGTCTTGGCTTATCTTTGTGTCTGGGCAATTCGGCAGCAATGGCGCAATATGATTCTAATGGCGATGGTGTAGTAGTACCAACAGTACCATCAGGTGGCACATCAGCACCAGTTCCAATAGACACATCGACAGGTGTACCACCTTCACCTTCTGCTGATGGTACAACTCGGTTTACCTGTCAGACTTATAATGGACAGTATACTGTCATGTACCAGCCACAAAGTCAACCAGGACAATTCTTTGCTTGGGCAGCACCTGCGGCTTTAGGTGGTGGTTGGGACGCACAAAGGCGTTGTACAGCAATTGCCAGTCGCTTGGAACTTTATCGCCCAGATGGTTTACAAGAACTTCAGACATCCGTAGAAAATAACGAAAATACTGTCTGCGTCACAACTGAAGCTAATCCAACCTGTAGAATTGTGCTGACAGTCCCCCGTGGAAAAGATCCTGTTGTTATCCGCAATAGCATTTTTCAGAACTTGACTACTGCTGACAGTGGACAACAAACTATAGCCGTTAACACTTATGGCGATCGCACTAGTGGAGGTAACGAATTATATAATTTAGGACGCACACTTCTAGGCGGTGGCAATAATCGGGTTAGTTCATCTAGAAGTGGGATTAATCTGAAACCTTTCCTCGATCGTCAAGATGGTGGTACTGGAAACAATTTGCGGAGTGGAGTAGCAATTCGTCGTCAGTCTCAACCTAACGGTGTTCGTTTAAGCCCTGGTAAATTCCGGTAAGCAAGAGTGGCTTTTAATACAAAATGACTTTCAAATAAAAAATATCCAACTACTTATTGTGGGGCGGACATCTTGTCCGCCTTTTTTTATGGGCATAAAATTGCTGTCTCCTGGACTTCTTCGAGATGTCGAGGATCTAAATCCAGCTGTATATTATTTATTCTTTTAACCTTTTGCTAGCAGTTTCTTAACGTTGCTGAGATAACTTGAGGTTGCTGAATATGAATTAATACTAGTAAAGCCTGTAGTTTTTTTGACTGCAAAACAATTTTTTTAAATAGTGATATTGCGATTGTCAATGTGACTTGATTATGGTGGCGAATTATTACTGAACATCAGCTTTTCAGGTAATTTTCAAACAATACAAAATAAATTGAAGGAGACGTTATTAATGGCTTTGACACAAGGCGATATTGCTTTTATCTCTTTCAATGCTGATAACGATATTGCAACCAACAATAACCCCAGTATTTTGCAGAAAATTGGCAGCTTCACCAGTACTAATGGAGCCGAAATATCCGCCTTTGATTCTGGAAGCGATCGCTTATTTGTGGTTGCTGGCAGCATAGTTGAAATTTATCATGTCAGCAATACAGGCACGCTAACCTCGACTGGTTCTTTGGTAACAGGATTTACGCCTGCCGTCGGGACACAAGCCATTCCCAACAGTGTTGCGGTGAAAAATGGTATTGTCGCAGTCGCCTACGCCATTCAAAACACCAGCACAAACGCCCAGCAGACAGGACAGGTGAGTTTTTACAATGCCGCCAATGGCAACTTTTTGAACTCGGTGGCGGTGGGCGCATTACCGGATATGCTCACCTTTACGCCCGATGGCACGAAGGTATTAGTAGCAAATGAGGGAGAACCCAACAGCTACGGGCAACCAAATTCGGTAGATCCTGAAGGTTCAGTTAGCATTATTAATATTGCTGATGGCGTGGCGAATGCAACCGTTACCCAAGCCTCGTTTACAAGCTTCAATAGCCAGATCGCCACACTCAAAGCCGCAGGTGTACGGATTACTGGCCCCGGTTCGACGGTGGCACAAGACTTAGAACCAGAGTATATTGCTGTATCTCCAGACAATCAAACTGCACGAATTACCTTGCAAGAAAATAATGCGATCGCCATTCTGGATATTGCCAGCGCCACCATCACCAACATTTTGCCCCTTGGTGCGAAGAATTACAATCTTCCAGGTAACGGATTAGATGCTAGCGATCGCGATGGTAAAATTAATATTCAGAATTGGCCGGTGGTTGGGTTATATCAACCCGATGCGATCGCTAGCTTCACAGCCAACGGACAGACTTACTACATCACCGCCAATGAAGGAGATTCCCGCGACTACACTGGTTTTAGCGAGGAAATCCGGGTTGGCGCAAATGGATATGTTTTAGATCCAACAGTTTTTCCCAATGCGGCTACCCTAAAGCAAAATACCAACCTGGGACGGTTAACCGTTACAAATGCCACAGGAGACACCGACAAAGACGGAGATTTCGATCGCATCGAAGCATTTGGGGGGCGTTCCTTTTCAATTTGGAATGCTAGCGGCAATCAGATATTCGACAGTGGCGACCAATTTGAACAAATTACTGCAACCAAAGTACCAACTCTGTTTAACTCAGATGGCGCGGCTGATACCTTTGACACCCGCAGCGATAACAAAGGGCCTGAACCCGAAGGCGTGGCGATCGGAGTCATCAACAACCGCACTTATGCTTTTATTGGTTTAGAACGCACTGGCGATGTCATCGTTTACGAAGTGACCAATCCCAACAAGCCAAGCTTTGTTCAATATATCAATACTCCTGAAGATACTGCGATCGAAGGGCTAACCTTTGTCTCGGCGGCTGATAGTCCTACTGGGAAGCCTTTGTTAGTTACTACAGCCGAAGTCAGCAAGACGGTTGCGGTATTTGAAGTAACTCCATCCGTTCGGATTAGCGACATTCAGGGAACGGGGCATATCTCATCCTTTAGAAATCAGACTGTCAGCAATGTAGCGGGAATTGTTACGGTTAAAGCAAGTAACGGTTTTTACTTGCAAGACCCCACTCCAGACAGCGACAATCGCACTTCTGAAGGTATTTTCGTCTTCACCTCATCAGCACCAACCGTATCCGTCGGCGATTCGGTATTAGTCAGTGGAACAGTTACAGAGTTTCGTCCCGGCAACGATGCTAATAATTTAACCAAAACACAAATCACCACTCCTACAATTGTTACCGTTTCTAGTGGCAACGATCTACCCACTGCTACAATCCTTGGTAATGGTGGCAGAACTATCCCGACAACGGTAATCGATAACGACACGATCGCTAATATCGAAACTGGAACAACCACCTTCGATCCTGCCCAGGATGGCATCGACTTCTATGAAAGCTTAGAAGGAATGCTGGTACAGGTGAATAACCCAATTACTACTTCACCCACTGCAAACTTTGGCACATCAGAGGAAATTTGGGTATTAGCAGACAATGGCGCAAATGCCACAGGTAGAACGGTTCGCGGTGGTAGCCTGATTAGTGCTTCAGACTTCAATCCTGAGCGGATTCAGATCGACGATCTCAACAATGGCTTAACACTGCCTGAAGTTAATGTTGGTACGCAACTTAGTAATATTGTCGGTGTCGTTGACTACAGCTTTAACAACTATGAAGTTTTAGTATCGGCTGCTCCCACAGTAGTACAGAACAGTAACATTCAAAAAGAAATCACTAGCCTAACTTCTACCACCAACCAACTGACGATCGCTACCTACAACGTCGAAAACCTCGATCCAGGCGACGATCTAACCAAATTTAACAACCTGGCTAATCGCATTGTTAATAATCTCAAATCACCAGATATCATTAGTCTCGAAGAAATTCAGGACAATAACGGTGCAACAAATGATAGCGTCGTTGATGCCAGCACTACCTTCCAAAAGTTAATTGATGCAGTTACTGCTGCTGGTGGCCCGACGTATCAATATCGCCAAATTAACCCAGTAGACGATACGAACGGCGGTGAACCTGGTGGAAATATCCGGGTAGGATTCTTGTTTAATCCCAATCGTGTCAACTTTATAGATCGCCCCGGTGGTAGTTCCACCACCAGCACCACAGTTACCAATGTTTCTGGTGTTCCTACAGTTTCTAATAGTCCTGGTTTAATCGACCCCACCAACTCCGCCTTTAGTAGTAGTCGTAAGCCGTTAGTTGGTGAATTTACTTTCAACGGTGAAACTGTTTATGTAATTGGCAACCACTTTAATTCTAAAGGTGGCGACCAGCCATTATTTGGGCCGAATCAACCACCAACTCTCAGTAGTGAAATCCAACGCCAGCAACAAGCTACTTTGGTGAAGAACTTTGTCAGCAATATTTTAGCGATCGCCCCCAATGCCAATGTAGTAGTGGCGGGTGACTTAAATGACTTTGAATTTTCCAACCCCGTCAACACCCTAGAAAGCGCTGGACTGACTTCCTTAATTGAAACTCTGCCGCAAAATGAGCGTTACACCTACAACTTTGAAGGTAACGCCCAAACCCTTGACCACGTTTTAGTTAGTAACAACTTGCTCAACAACCTGGATGGATATGATGTAGTTCACATCAACTCAGAGTTTGCCGATCAGGATAGCGATCATGACCCTAGTGTGGCTCGGTTTAATCTCCCTAAAAACAATGCTCCCACGGTAGTACAACCAATTGAAGACCAAATCATTTCTACTAATAAAGCTTTTTCTTTCAATATCAGTAACAAATTTGCTGATCTAGATCCAGGTGACACCCTGATTTACAGTGCAACAGGTTTACCCACTGGTTCTAGTATCGTTGCCAACACAGGCGTGATATCCGGCACTATCTCCCAAATCGGCATTTTCGCAGTCACAGTTACCGCTACCGATCGTAAAGGCGGTAATGTTAGCGATAGCTTTGACTTGACTGTTGCCAATAACAAGGCGACATCTGGCAACGACATCATCTTTGTCAGCGAACTTACTGGTTTGAACAAATACATAGTCAATGCTCTGGCTGGGAGCGATCGCGTCATCGGCACTAATACCAGTGAATTAATCGACGGTGGAGCAGGCAATGATTACCTGGATGGCAAGGGAGGCATAGATGTACTCCTTGGTGGCGATGGCAATGACACCATCTTAGGTGGACTTGGCAGCGACGGACTTTCTGGGGGTAATGGCAATGACCGCCTGATTGGTTGGGGCGGTGGCACAAACGAAATTGACCTCCTCAACGGCGAACAAGGTGCAGATACTTACATTTTAGGTGATGCCACTTCAGCTTTCTATACCAGTTCTCGCAACAATGATTATGCCGATATTCTCAACTTTCAAGCAAGCGATCTAATTCAGCTTAAGGGAGTTGCTAACAATTACTCACTAGGGTCAGTTAGATCGGCTGTAGGTATTTTCACCAACAACGGAACGGAATTAATTGCTGTTGTGGAAAACGGGTTAAACCGCAATACCAATTTGGCAACAGATACTCGTTTCGTCTTTATTTAACGCAGATTTAATCGAACTCCGATTTCTCTGTGTACTCTGCGCCTCTGCGGTTCCCCACTCCCAATTTTCAAAGCAGTCTCATGTCTAGAATATATCTCAGAATTAAACATGGTAACTACTAATACAATTCGTTTTTCTCAATTCAACGCTTCTTTAAATCGTAATGCCAAAGGTCAGTTAGTCAGCGATTTGTCTACCCCTGACAACGCTCAAGCAAAGGCAGTTGCAGAAATCATCCAGCGTAATAACCCGGATGTGTTGCTAATTAACGAGTTTGACTACTCCCCGGAGGCAGTTCAACTATTCCGGCAAAATTACCTAGCCGTCAGCCAGAATGGTACAACACCCGTTGATTACCCTTACTTCTACATCGCTCCTTCCAATACGGGTATTGCCTCTGGGTTTGACTTGAACAACAATGGCACAGCAGTTACAACCCCAGGCGAATCAGGATATGGCGATGATGCTTTCGGATTTGGGAATTTCTTTGGTCAATACGGGATATTGCTGCTATCCAAATATCCCATCGACACTGCCAACATCCGCACCTTTCAAAATTTTCTATGGAAGGATATGCCCAATGCTTTGCTTCCTGAAGATCCGACAACACCACAGCCCAATGATTGGTATTCTCAGGAGGAATTGGCAGTTCTACGCCTTTCTTCTAAAAGTCACTGGGATATACCCATCCAGGTAAACGGTGAGACAATTCACATCCTCGCCAGCCACCCCACACCGCCAACTTTTGATGGCGCGGAAGACCGCAACGGTAAGCGCAACCACGACGAGATCCGCTTTTGGGCAGACTATATTACCCCTGGTAATGGTAATTACATTTACGATGATGAGGGTAAAACTGGCGGTATTGCTGCTGGATCGAGCTTTGTGATTGTGGGCGATCAAAATGCAGATCCGTTAGATGGTGATAGTTTTGACAACGCTATTCGCCAACTGTTGCAAAATCCCAATATCAATACTAATGTCATCCCTACCAGTCTGGGTGCGCGCCAACAAGCAGATTTACAAGCTGGTGCAAACGCTAGCCAAAAAGGTAATCCTAGCTTTGACACCGCAGACTTTGCTGATAACACTCCCGGAAACCTGCGGACTGACTATGTGCTGCCCTCAGCTAACCTGACAATTGCCAACTCGGGAGCATTTTGGCCTCTAAATACTGATTCAACGTTTCCTTTGGTAGGTACTTTTCCCTTTCCCAGTTCTGACCATCGCTTGGTGTTCGCAGATGTGCAAACCGGAGCAACCGAACCAGGTAAAACCATTCCCAATGTTGGATTTGTGGGGCAGAGTACTTTTGCCACAGGGTTTATTCCTGCTGGTGTAGCGGGAACGGTGAATGGGGTACAAACTCCACTAGGCGGACTTTCTGGTGTCACCTACGATGCTGTGAATAACCGCTACTATGCAATCTCAGACGATCGCTCCCAAGTTGCCCCTGCCCGCTTTTATACCTTTACTGCCGCTGATTCCGGGGTGAATTTTACCAATGTCACCACCCTGAAAGATACAAATGGCAACTTTTTTGCAACCAACAGCCTTGACCCAGAAGGTATCGCTTTAACTAACAATGGTACAGTCTTTATCTCTTCCGAGGGCGAAGTTAATCCTGGTGCTGGTCGCGTTAGCAATCCCTTTATTAAAGAGTTTTCGCTAACTACAGGGCAAGAAATAGGCTCGCTATTTGTCCCCAGGAAATTCCTACCAGTAGTTGAAGATACCAACAGTAACGGTATTATCGATGCAGATGATACGCAGACATCAGGTGTTTACAATAACTTAGCCTTTGAAAGCCTCACCATTACACCCGACCAGAAAACCTTATTCACCGCCACTGAAAACGCGCTGTCCCAAGATGGATTAAAAGCTTCACTCACCAGTGGCAGCCGTTCCCGAATTCTGCAATACAATCTGGTTACTGGACAGCCAGAAAAAGAATACCTCTATATTACTGATGCAATTCCCGAACCACCCAATCCCAGCACAGGTTCTGCTGACAATGGTTTAGCGGATTTATTAGCAATAGATAATCGTGGCACATTACTAGCGTTAGAACGTTCCTTTGCCCAAGGTGTAGGTAACACAATCAAAATCTACGAAGTTTCTTTGCAAGGTGCAACTGACATTAGCTTCTACGATTCTCTCAACAATCTGAGTACTGAACAACTAGCAGCTATCCAACCCGCCCAAAAACGACTGCTGTTGAATTTAACTGACCTGAATCTGCCTACTGATGCAAACCACCCGATTACAGGAGTGGATAATATAGAAGGTCTTGCCTTCGGCCCCAAACTAGCAGATGGTCGTCAGTCCATTGTGCTGGTAAGTGATAACAACTTTAACCAAAGCCAATTTACCCAGATCCTCACTTTGAATGCAGACTTAGTTCCCACTGCTGCACCCAGATTAGAAACTCGTCCCGATTTATTTGATGATGAAGATCCAGCACTGCCTGCTGTAGATCAAAATGCTGATGCTGATGACCCTGCCATCTATGTTAATGCCACAAATGCTTCCGAGAGCCTAGTATTAACCTCAGTCAAAAATGCTGGACTGCGGGTTTATGACTTGTCTGGTAATTTATTGCAAACAGTTAATCCCGGTGGCATTCGCTACAACAACATTGACCTGCAATACGGTTTTAAATTAGGCAATCAATCTATTGATATTGCCGTAGCTAGCGATCGCCAAAATGATAAACTAGCAATCTTCAAAATCAACCCCAACCCCACCACCCCCGGAGAATACTTGGAAGATATCACCGATAGCAATATTGGTACTATCTTCCAAGCATCACCTTTTGAACCTCCCTATTCTGCATCAACTCGCAGTTCTTACGGAGTTACCTTATACCGTAGCCCCATAACTAATGATTACTATGTCTTTACCAGTCGGCGAGAAACTGGAGATATAGCTCAGTTCAAATTGATTGACAAAGGGAATGGCAAAATTGGCGCTGAACTGGTGCGGGAGTTTACCATCCCCTCGCCTACCACAGAAGGGCGTTCTCCCCAAACAGAGGGGATGGTGGTTGACCAAGAAACCGGCTTTCTCTACATAGCCCAAGAAGATGTGGGCATCTGGAAATTTCAGGCAGAACCGGACGGTGGCACAACAGGCAAGCTGATCGATCGCGTCCGTTTTGAGGGTGGTTCTCACCTTACCGATGATGCCGAAGGGTTGACTATTTATTACGGCAAAAACGGCACAGGCTACTTGTTAGCATCCAGCCAAGGCGATAGCACCTTTGTTGCTTACACACGTGAAGGTAACAACGAATACGTGGGTAACTTTGCCATTGGTAACAATGGGTCAATTGACAGCGTGCAAGAGTCAGATGGCGCTGATGTAATTAATCTGCCACTGGGGCCTAACTTCCCATTTGGTTTATTTGTCACCCAAGACGGCTCTAATGAACCTGCCAAGACAATCGATGGCGAAAACGTCAGTTCTAACTTTAAACTGGTGCCTTGGGAAAATATAGCCAATGCCTTCCCCAATTCTCTAAATATCGATACCACTAGTTACGATCCTCGCAATCCTGTTGCCCAACCCAAACTGACTATCTATGAATTTGAAAACTTACCCAAGTTAGGAACAACCTCTGAAAATCAAGATATTTTCTTGGGTGGTTTTTCTGGGTTGTATTTCCAAGGGTTTGCAGCAAATGGCAACCTGAAATTTGTTACCAACACAGATCGTGGCCCCAATGGAGAACCTGATGGTGTCAAAAGACCATTTTTATTACCCGACTTCCAACCAGAAATAGTCAGCTTTGAACTCAACCGCACCACAGGTGAAATCAGCATTACCAACAGAACAGAACTATTTCGCCAAGATGGAACGACCCCATTAACGGGACTACCTAACTTGCAAGCTGTAGGAAACGGTTTAGCCTACACAGATGAAATTGCCGTTGACTTAAACAACAATGTTCTAGCTAACGATCCTTTGGGTGCTGATTTAGAAGGCATTGTAGTTGCAGAAAATGGAGATTACTGGTTGGTGGATGAGTACCGTCCGGCAATTTACCACTTTGACACTAATGGAAAGCTGATTGACCGCTTTATCCCTCAAGGAACTGCCACAGCACCCAACCCAGATCGATCGGCGGGAACTTTTGGCACTGAGGTATTGCCAGCAGTTTATGCCCAACGCCGCAATAATCGAGGATTTGAAGCTGTCGCAATAGAAGGTAATAAATTATATGCTTTTATTCAGAGTGCGATCGATAATCCAGATGTCGCCAATGATGCGACTTCCAAAGCTTCTCTCAACCTACGAATTCTAGAGTTTGATATTGTCAGCAAGCAGGTAACAGGAGAGTATTTATATCGCCTACAAGGTTTACCGGGAACCGATAAGATTGGCGATGCAGTTTCTTTGGGTAACGGCAAATTTGCAGTAGTTGAACGAGATGATAATGGTACATCTGCTGGCAATAAACTAATTTACCAAATTGATTTAGCTGGGACAACTAACATCAACAACCCTGCTAACTTTACCTTGCCAGTTGATAAAACTATTGAACAACTGACCTCTGCGGAGTTAGCTACTGCCAATATTATCCCTGTCAGCAAGAGTTTGATTGCTAATGCTGCTCAGTTGGGTTACACCGGGGTGGAAAAATTAGAAGGTCTAGCATTGGTAGCACCCAATACTCTAGCCTTGATTAACGATAACGACTTTAACATTACAGGTAATACGGCTGCTGAAAAACTTGGTATTCTCGAATTACCCAATAATCTGACAACTGTACAACCTACTTTTCCCAACGGTTTTGGTTCTAGCAACAGCGATACTGTCAATCTTGAGCCAGGACAATTCTTTAATGCAGGTGACGGAGCAGACTTTGTAGAAGGTGCTGAAGGTAACACAATTCTGGCTGGAAAGGGTGATGATACAGTGCTTGCAGGGAATAACTCTTCAGTTTCCGGGGAAGATGGTAGCGATCGCATATTTATTGGTCAAAATGGCCCGACTCAAAATACTAGTGCCGATGGTGGCAGTGGTGATGATGTTATTACTGTGGTAGAAGCCAGTGGTAGTAATAATTTATTTGGGGCGACAGGTGATGATAATCTCACAGTAATTGAAGGTTCTCGTCAATCATTATTCGGTGGCTCAGGTAACGACACCCTGACGAGTAACGGTAGCAATAACCGTCTCTACGGTGGTTCTGGAGATGACAAACTCTTCTCTAATGTCAATGACTCCCTGTTTGGTGGCGATGGTGATGATGTACTATTTGCTGGTCAAGGGGGTAGTAATAGCATCACTGGTGGTACTGGTGCTGACCAATTCTGGATGACTAACGCCAGTCTGCCAACTAGCAAGAACATTGTCACTGATTTTACAGTTGGCATTGATAAAATCGGGCTGGGCGGTATTGGTGTTACTCAATTTAATGCCCTAACACTATTGCAACACGGTAATGATACCATCGTGAAAATCGGAAATACTGAGTTAGCTTCATTGCTAGAAATTACATCAACTAAGCTCACAGCAAATGACTTTGTTTTCTCTGTCAGTGTTGTAGGTTAATTTGTTCGCCTACTGTGATTGTTACAGCTTCATTACACAGCAAAAGTTAATGAAGCTGTACTCAATCATTATTGCAAAAGCAATTAAAGGGAAGGGTTATAAAGCAATACAGTTCAGATAAGACCAAAACACTTGTAGAGACGGCGATTTATCGCGTCTCAAAACCCACGATTTTGTACAAGTAGCCCGAACCGTATTGGATTATAAAGAACTTATTATCTGACGAAAGTTACAAAAGAGATATCATCTCAATGTATAAAAAATAATTTTTAACATCACCAAAAATATGCAAAAAATTGTTAATTGCATATTAGGTACAAGATTGCAATACAAGGTTTCTTAACCAGTCCACAATTTATTCACAACTTTTGCTATGTATCTTAATTAATATGCAATTTACATTGTTAATTAAGATACTAAAAGCTTCTAGGGAAATGACAATTGTAGTAGTGGTTGACATTTAATAGTTCAGACTCAAAAAGCTGACAAGTTAATTACATTTTTGAAGCCTAAAACTATTAGTTTTTACTCACCATATTACTTTTTTGATTCCACTAGAGCCAAGACCATCTCAACAATTAAACACAGGGAGATTCTCTTTCATGGCTAAGAACGTCATCATTATGATTGGGGATGGTATGGGCTGGCAAATGGCTCGTGCTGCGTCCATCTACAAAGAGATTCAAAATGGTAAGACAGGTGCTAATCTCAGTGATTTTTATACACAAGGTAAGGGGCAAGGACTCAACTTTCAAACACTCCAAGGCTACGGTTTGGCAACCACCTATGGGACAACGATCGCTGATAGTGATGGAGTTTTTAGTACTGGTAATTCCGCCCTTGACGGGACTAATCCGATCACAGGAGAGAGCCAGGTTCGCCCTGGTTTCACCTTCGATCCAACTTTTAACCCAGGTAATACCCCAACAGGTGGTGCAAAAGTCAGTGATGGTGCTGTTGGAAACCTAGTAGGTTATGACCCTACCAAAGGTGGTGTTAATCCTTGGACTCCCGGTAACGATCCTGAATATATTAAGTACAGCTATCCTGACTCTGCAAACACCGCTACAACTCTGTACACTGGCGTTAAAAGCTACAACAACGCTGTTGGCGTTGATATTTTCGAGAATCCTCTAGAAACAATTCTCAAAACTGCAAACGAAGTTGGTAAATCTACTGGTTTGGTAACTTCAGTTCCCATTGACCACGCCACACCTGCTGCTGCTGCTGCCAACGTTAACCGTCGCAGCAAGTATGATGCTGACTATCCAGCATTAGACAACATCCTGCAACAGCAACTCCGTGTCTATCAACCAACAGTATTACTTGGTGGTGGACACCCACTCTCTGCTCCTGGAGATTTACTACCAAACGGGGTTGAGCCGAATACGAGCAATGAATTCATTCGTCAATCAACCTACACAGAACTTAGCACTAAACCAACTAATAACATTTACGATTACACCTTTTTAGAGCGGGGTGAAAATGCTGCCCAGAAACTGGCTGAAACTGCGGCGACAATCGATCCAGAAAAAGGCGATCGCCTCTTCGGTTTATACGGTGCGCGCGGTCAAAATGGTAACTTACCTGTAAGCTCTGCCAACGGCGACTACAGCACCACTGGTTTAGATATGTTCAGCGTTTTCACTAACCAAGGTGATAACACCAAAGTGGACACCACACGTCCACTGCTTCCCGGAGAGACGGATGCATCTTTCATCG
Source organism: Nostoc sp. DedSLP04 (assembly GCF_034530775.1). Taxonomy (NCBI): domain Bacteria; kingdom Bacillati; phylum Cyanobacteriota; class Cyanophyceae; order Nostocales; family Nostocaceae; genus Nostoc; species Nostoc sp. DedSLP04. The sequence continues at coordinate 216,754 of NZ_JAVRCL010000001.1, forward strand.
CCAAAGAGGTTAACGAAAACCCAACTCTCAAAGACTTGACAAGTGCTGCATTAGATGTATTGGGTAAAGATCCTGATGGTTTCTGGTTAATGGTTGAAGGTGGCGATATCGATTGGTCTGCCCATGATAACAATATAGACAACTTGATCGGCACCACCTTGGACTTCGATAAAGCAGTTGGATCTACGATTAACTGGATCGATAACAATGGTGGTTGGGATGAAAACTTACTAATCGTTACTGCTGACCACGATCACTACCTGACTCTCGACGGTAATTTTCCGACTTTAGTAAAAAATCAAGGTGCTGAAGCATTAACCAATTTGGATACTCCAGCAGAAGTTGGACATTACTGGGGGTCAGATCCCAATGTCAAGTATGGTTGGGGAACTCACACCAACCGTCCCGTACCTGTTTACTACCAAGGTGCTGGTTCTGAAGTGTTAAATAGCTTAGTAGGTAAAGGTTATAACGCCTACGGTTCTGAGATTCCAGGAATTGCGGGTTTAAACGATCAAACCCACATCTACCAAACGATGTTTGCTTCAATAGTGCCAAAAGTTGAGTTAGTGGGTTTTGCTTCATTACCTGCTGATACCTTTAGTGATGGGCCAGCTTCTGGTGCAGAAATTTCAGCCAATGGTAGAACCGGGCCTTTCCCAGGACAGCCAATTCAAGGCTTTAGCGGTGTTCAATTTGCTAACACCAACTCTTTCTACTTCCTGTCAGACAATGGTTACGGTAGCAAAGACAATAGTGCAGATTTCCTACTGCGAATCAATCGTCTAGACCCAAATTTTAAGGGAACAGAAAATGGAGATGGCAGGGTTAAAGTTTTAGACTACATTCAATTGTCTGACCCTAACAATAAAGTTCCTTTTGAAATAGTTAATGAGGGAACTACTGGAAGATTACTGACTGGTGCAGACTTTGATGTAGAGTCATTCGTCTTTGATAAAGATGGGACAATCTGGGTTGGAGACGAGTTTGGCCCTTACCTGCTGCATTTTGATGCCACTGGTAAGTTATTAGAGGCTCCCATTGCTACACCCGACCAATTCAAAACTTTAAATGGAGAAGCACCTAAAGTTATTGGTCACAGAGGTGCAAGTGGCTACCGTCCAGAACACACCTTAGAGTCTTATAAGCAAGCAATTGAGCGCGGCGCTGACTTTATTGAGCCTGATTTGGTCGTGACAAAAGATGGTGTGCTAATTGCTCGCCATGAGCCAGCTTTAGCAGTTTTGAATGCTGATGGTACTGTCAATTTTAACAATACAACCACAGATGTTTACAAGCATCCAGAGTTTGCCGATCGCAAAAAAACAGTAAGTTTAGATGGAAACACAATCACAGGTTGGTTTGCTGAAGACTTCACTTTAGCTGAAATCAAGACTTTACGCGCAGAAGAACGTTTACCTTTCCGAGATCACTCCTTTGACGATAAATTTGAGATTCCTACCTTCACGGAAATCATCAATTTAGTTAAGGATGTAGAAGCGACAACAGGTAAAAAGATTGGCATCTACCCTGAAACTAAGCATCCAACCTATTTATCTGATGAAGCCACTTATGTCGGCACCACCGACAAAATACACAGAAACATCAGTCAGTTATTAATCGATACGCTCAAAGCAAATAACTTTACTGACCCCAGTCGGATTTTCATCCAGTCCTTTGAAGTAAGTAACCTAAAAGAACTGCACGATCGCATTATGCCTGCGGCAGGCGTAGATATTCCACTGATCCAACTTCTAGATGCCAGTGATATTGACATCAACGGTAAAATTATTGAAAGTCAGCCTTATGATCTGAAGGTAAGTGGTGACACTCGCACCTACGGGGACTTGCGAACTCCAGAAGGCTTGGCTGAAGTTGCCACTTATGCTGATGGCATTGGCCCTTGGAAACGGATGATTGTTAGTGTCAAAGGTACTGATGCTAATGGTGATGGCAAAGCTGATGATGTGAATGGGGATGGCACAGTCAATGATGCTGATAAGACAACATTGCCTCCTTCTACCTTAATTCAAGATGCTCACAACGCTGGGTTGCAGGTTCATCCTTACACCTTCCGTGCCGAAGATCAATTCTTAGCAGCAGATTATAAAGGCAAGCTAGAGTCTGAAATTCAGCAGTTCTATCAATTAGGGGTAGATGCACTCTTCTCAGATTTCCCAGATATTGCCGATAAAGTACGGGATAAACTTAGAGACGATCCTCAGTATAATGTAGTGCGATCGCCACAAAACCCCGACGTGCTTTCAGGTGATGCCTTTGCTAACTTGGCTAGTTCTAAAGGTTTTGAAGGTGGAGCAATTAACGCCAGCAAAACCAAGCTTTATTTCCTCTTAGAAGGTACAGTTCAGGGCGATACCCCTGGTGCTTTGCGGATTAACGAATTTGATTTAGCCAGCCACAAATACAGCGACCAACCACGCTACTACAGATTGGATAATCCATCAAATTCCATTGGGGATTTAGCAGTCATTAATGATAATGAATACCTAGTCATTGAACGGGATAACAATCAAGGGGCTGCGGCTAAATTTAAGAGGATCTACAAAATAGACTTGTCTAAAACAGATTCTAATGGCTATGTCGCTAAAGAAGAAGTTGCAGACTTGTTAAATATCCAAGACCCCAAAGACCTGAATGGGGATGGTAAGACCAGCTTCGACTTCCCATTCCAAACCATTGAAAATGTTCTAGTTGTTGACAAAAATACCATTTTGGTAGCTAATGATAACAATTATCCCTTCTCTACAGGTCGTCCTGGAAACGATCCTCAAAATCCAGTTATAGACAACAATGAGATTCTACAACTGAAACTGGAGAAGCCCCTTAATCTTGCTCCTGGCTTAGGTCAACCTCAAGCTGAAGAAATTAATTTTGGCTCCACTACCAGCGATGATATTACCGTTGAGCCAAATCAAACCTTATTCACAGGTGACGGAGCAGACTTTGTAGAGGGTACTAAAGGTAACACAATTCAGACTGGAAACGGTGAAGATACGGTGTTAGTCGGCAGTGACTCTTCAGTATCCACAGGAGAGGGTAACGATCGGATATTAATTGGTCAAAACGGCCCGGTTCAAAATATTACTGCTGATGGTGGCAATGGTAATGATGTTATTACCGTAGTGGAAGCCAGTGGAAGTAATAATTTACTTGGGGCGGCAGGTGATGATACTCTCTCTGTAGTTGAAGGTTCTCGTCAATCATTATTTGGTGGCTCAGGTAACGATACCCTTAGCAGTAGCGGTAGCAATAACCGTCTCAACGGTGGTTCTGGCGATGATAAACTCTTCTCCAATTTCAATGATTCCCTGTCTGGTGGCGCTGGCGATGATGTGCTATTTGCTGGTCAACAGGGCGGTAATCGCCTCAGTGGTGGTACTGGTGTCGATCAATTCTGGATTGCTAACGCCAGTCTGCCAACTAGCAAAAATATTGTGACTGATTTTGCGATCGCCATTGATAAAATCGGGCTTGGCGGTGTTGGTATCACTCAATTTAGTGCTTTAACACTGTTGCAACAGGGTAGTGACACTATCGTGAAAACCGGAAATACAGAGTTGGTTTCATTGCTGGGAATTGCAGCAACTAGCCTCACAGCAAATGATTTCGTTTTTTCTGCTAGTGTCGTTTAACCAAAAGATAATTACAGCTTAGATTCAACATTCTGTCATTTGCTCAGATCCCCGATTTCTTGAGAAGTCGGGGATCTTTTTATTCCTTTTTGTGCAAAACCTTAACTTGTTTATAACTTTCCTTAAACATTGAACAACTATCTTTTGAAACAGTAAGTAATCAAAGTTAAGTTCATTTAATTGTCTGCGCTAATTTGTGTAGACACCAAGCATTTTGTAGCCAAATACTACTTAGGTTTTTGTAGCCAAGAATTTTTGCTTGAGTTGAGTGTAATTCATCACTCAATCTATAGACACACAATTGCTGCGATTAATAGTAGGTCACAATACTTAAGGAGTAGTCGGCATGACTGATACAAATGGCAACAGTAGAAATGTCATCATTTTTGTTGCAGATGGATTGCGTAACGGTTCTGTAAACCCAATTGATACCCCAACTTTATATAGTATCCGTCAGCAGGGAGTTAGTTTCGCCAATAGTCATTCGCTGTTTCCAACATTTACTACACCGAATGCTTCTGCGATCGCCACGGGGCATTATCTTGGTGATACAGGTGATTTTAGCAACACTATCTACACTGGTTTTCCTAGTCCTAATGCCAATGGTAGTGTGACGCCATTCATCGAAAATGATGCGGTTTTGGGGGATATTGATGAAAAATTCCCCGGTAACAACTTTTTAGATGAAGAGTCACTCTTAGCTTACGCGCGATCGCAGGGTTTCAACACCGCAGCAGTTGGTAAATTAGGGCCTGTTGCAATCCAAGATGTTACCCAAGTTAACCGAGAAGGTGATACTACAGGTACTATTCCTACTCCCGATACAATTATTATTGATGACACTACAAATGGTGCAACCCCGCCGCCTACAGCCGCCGATTCGCCTTCTGCTGTTCCGCTCGATCCAGATATTGTCAATCGCTTACAAGCTGCTGGTTTAGATGTAAAACCGACAACGCGAGTCCAGCCAGCTGGTACCAACACAACTCCTGGAACCTTAAATGCCAATGTTGCTCAACAACAATACTTTGCAGATGCCACTACCAAAGTAGTTTTACCCAAGTTTCAAGAAGATGGTAAACCATTCGCATTAGTTTACTGGTCAAGAGATCCTGATGGTAGTCAACACAATCAGGGTGATAGTTTAAACACCTTGATACCAGGTATCAATGGCCCTACTTCAAAAGCTGGGGTCAAAAATGCTGATGATAATTTAAAGCAGCTTCTTGACTATCTCAAGAGTACAGGCTTGGACAAGACTACTGATGTCTTTGTTACTTCCGACCACGGTTTTTCTACCATCAGCAAACAAGCTATTGATAGCCAAGGCACAAAAACTACAAGTTATGCTGCCACCCAAACTTATGCAGGCGTAAATCCGGGATTTTTACCAGCAGGCTTTGTGGCTATTGATTTGGCTCACGATCTCGGTCTACCCTTATACGATCCTAACCCTACAACTCTCCCCCCAGACCTCAACCACATCCAATACACGACTGTTGATGCTACACAAGGTCAACGTCCTATTTCTGGGAATGGTGTAATTGGTGGAACAGGTGAAGTAATTAATGGCCAACTTGACCCAGGTACAAAGATAGTTGTAGCTGCTAACGGTGGTTCAGACTTGATTTATCTGCCCAATGGCAATGCTGACTTAGCTAAACAGGTAGTGAATTTGCTCTCGCAAAAGGACTACATCAGTGGTATTTTTGTAGACGATGCCTATGGAACTATTCCAGGTGCTTTACCTCTGAGTGCGATCGGGCTAAAAGGTGATGCTAAAACACCGGTTCCATCTATAGTTATCAACTTCAAAACCTTTAGCACCGACCCAAATAACCCAAACAACCCTCAAGCTCAGGTAGAAATTGCTGACACAACTTTGCAGCAAGGGCAGGGGATGCATGGCAGCTTTGGTCGAGGTGATACCTTCAATAACATGGAGGCTATTGGCCCTGACTTTAAACAAGGCTATGTGGACTATGCGCCCGTCAGTAATGCTGATGTAACGCCTACCCTTGCTCGGATTCTGGGGTTAAACATTCCCAGTAACGGCGATTTAAAAGGTCGTGCTATTACAGAAGCATTGGTGGGAGGCCCGGATGTAGTTCCCTCCACCAAAGAAGTATTGACTTCAGAAAAAACAACTAATGGTCAAGCAACAATTCTTGATTCTCAAAGTATAGGAAATACTCAGTACTTTACAGCCGCAGGGTTTGATGGTCGTACTGTTGGACTAACAACACTAGACCTTCAATTTGGTTCTACCAGTAGCGATGATGTCACCCTTAAGCCAAATCAAACCTTATTTACAGGTGACGGTGTAGACTTTGTAGAGGGTATTAAAGGTAACAAAATTCTGACTGGAAAGGGTGATGACACGGTAGTAGTTGGTAGTAACTCCTCTGTGTCCACTGGGGATGGTAACGATCGAGTCTCAATTGGCGCAAATAGCCCTGCTAACAATACTAGTGCTGATGGTGGCAATGGTAATGATGAAGTTACCGTAGTCGAAGCTAGTGGTAATAATAATTTGTTTGGAGGCGCAGGTGCTGACACTTTGACGGTAGTTGAAGGTACTCGTCAATTATCCTTCGGTGGCTCAGGTAACGACACTCTCACCAGTAATGGTAGCAATAACCGTCTCTATGGTGGCTCTGGAGATGACAAATTATTCTCCAGTGTAAATGATTCACTATTTGGTGGTGATGGTGATGATGTGCTATTTGCTGGTCAGCAGGGTGGTAATAGCCTTGCTGGTAGTGCTGGTGCTGACCAGTTCTGGATTGCTAATGCCAGTCTGCCATCTAGTAAGAATATTGTGGCTGATTTTGCGATCGGTATTGATAAAATCGGGCTGGGCGGGATTGGTGTCACTCAATTTAGTGCTCTAACCCTATTGCAACAGGGTGCTGACACTATCGTAAAACTCGGAAATACAGAGTTGGCTTCATTACTACAAATTACCTCAACTAACCTGACAGCAAATGACTTCGTTTTCTCTGCTAGTGTTGTGGCTTAGTCTGTTGACCTAATGCAGCACGGCAGAAATAACTATCAGTTGAAACAGCGGTTTTCAATGACGTAAACTACAGCAAATAATTGGTTATTGTGGGGTGGGTATTGTAATGCTCACCCTATTTTCGTTTCGCTGGAGTCCAACCTACCTCGAAGAGTTTACATTACTTATCAGTTGCTAAAATCGCAGTATTTCTTGTTCTTCAAGGTATTAATTCTTCTTGTTATCTCAAAAGAAGCCTGCGTACAGTTAATATTCCCATTGCAAACATCCCTAAAGTTTTAATTTTCAATGAAGATGTACTGGAAATAACTGCGATTTGGAGTAAATAGGTCAGAATGAGAGAACTAAATCTTAGAGTCAGTGCCCTTTCACACAAATATTGTAGGATTGCGGCATAATTTTTTGTCAAATTAGTCTTCTGATATAAATTTAAAGCTAACAATCTAACCATAAGTCCTACGTGAAAACACTAATGTTCAAACATATAAAAACGCTTTCACACTATTTATTTTATCTGTTTATGTAAATACGGAAAATAAACATCTCATTTTAAATTTAAATACACACAATTCCTTGTTACTCATTGATATAAATATTTTTGCTTTAAGTTAGAAATGAAACTAATAACTAATTCATTGGCTCAAAATACAAATGAATTACTGATGAATAATGGTCAAGCTTCATCATCAGAAAACAACTTAGAACGAGATAATTTAACATTACCTATTTTGAAAGAATCTGAATATAACTTACTAATAGAGTGGAATCATACTCAAACTGATTATCCTCAACAAGCGTCTATTCATCAGTTGTTTGAAGCACAAGTTGAGAAAACACCTGATGCTGTAGCACTAATTTTTAATAATCAGTATCTTACTTATAGAGATTTGAATAATCGTGCTAATCAACTAGCAAAACATCTACGATCGCTAGGGGTAGGAACAGAAATTCTTGTAGGAATCTGCATAGAGCGCTCCTTAGAAATGGTTGTAGCACTCTTAGCTATCCTTAAAGCAGGTGGAGCTTATGTACCATTAGATCCAGGGTACCCACAAGAACGTTTAGCTTTCATGCTGTCAGATACCCAGGTATCTGTACTATTAACTCAAAAAGAACTAGTTACCAAATTACCTACTCACACAGCATTTGTAATTTGCCTAGATGCAGATTGGAACACAATCGCCCAGAATAGCAAAGATAACTTAAGCACTATTGTCACTGCTGATAACTTGGCTTATGTCATGTATACATCAGGTTCTACAGGTACACCCAAAGGTGTTAGCGTTATCCATCGTGGTGTAGTTAGGTTAGTCAAAGAAACTAATTATGCTCAACTCACACCTGAAGAAGTAATTCTGCAACTTGCTCCTATTTCCTTCGATGCTTCTACTTTTGAAATTTGGGGTTGTTTACTTAATGGTGGGCGATTAGTAATTTACCCTCCTAATACACCATCTTTAGAAGAATTAGGGCAGATTATTCAGCAATACCAAGTTACTACTCTTTGGCTGACAGCCGGCTTATTTCACCTGATAGTAGATGAAAAAATTGATGCTTTAAAATCTTTGCGCCAACTTTTAGCAGGTGGTGATGTCTTATCTGTTCCCCATGTGCAGAAGTTTCTGCAAACAGTAGAGAACTGTCAACTAATTAATGGTTACGGGCCAACTGAGAATACAACTTTTACCTGCTGCCATCCGATAACAGCGCCACTACAACCAGATGTTTCGATTTCTATTGGTCGTCCAATTGCTAACACCCAAGTTTATATATTAGATAAAAACCTCCAATCAGTATCAATTGGAGAAGCTGGTGAATTGTACATTGGTGGTGATGGATTAGCTAGAGGCTATTTAAACCGCCCAGACCTAACTGCCGAAAAATTCATTTCTCACTCATTTGATTGCAATTTGGCAACGCGCCTTTATAAAACTGGAGATTTGGCTCGTTATCTTCCAGATGGCAATATCGAGTTTTTAGGTCGTATTGACAATCAGGTAAAAATTCGCGGTTTCCGAATTGAACTAGGGGAAATTGAGCGAGAAATTGCACAACATCCTGACGTTCGGGAAATTGTCGTCTTAGCTCGTCAAGATGAAGCAGGTGAAAAACAGTTAACGGCTTATATTGTTCCTCACTATAACAGTGGATATACGCACAATAAATTACGTAGTTTCTTACAACAGCGACTACCTAATTATATGGTGCCATCAGCATTTGTGATGTTAGAATCACTGCCTTTGACTGCAAATGGCAAAGTAGATAGACATAAATTGCCAGCACCAAGTAGAGAACGTCCGCAACTGGAACAAGCGTACATTGCTGCGCAAACCGATTTAGAACGTCTGCTTGCAGGTATTTTATCCGAACTGCTGAAAATCGATCGCGTCGGGATTGATGATAATTTCTTTGATTTGGGAGCAACTTCAATCTCAATTCTCCAAGTTGCTGCGCGAATAAAACAGGAACTTGGTATTGAGCTACCTGCTGTGAAGCTATTTCAGTATTCAACAATTGGCTCTTTAGCAAACTATTTGGATTCAAACCAGAACAGCCAACCGTCTTCTGACAAGCTGCAAAATCGCGCCCAACGCCAACAAGCAGCTCGTGCTCGTCGCCGTAATCATCAACAAGGTGTTTAAGCAATGGTAAATATGCAAGCATCCGATAATCAAGATTCTAGTGATGGTGTTGCCATTATTGGCATGGTAGGAAGATTTCCTGGCGCTGGAAATGTCGATGAATTTTGGCGCAATCTGTGTGAGGGATTAGAATCAACGACTTTCTTTGAAGATGAGGAGCTAGATCCTAGTATCGATCCGAACCTTTGCAAAGATCCTAGCTATGTAAAAGCTAGAGGGATAATTCCTGGGGGAGAAACCTTTGATGCCGCTTTCTTTGGCATTAATCCACTTGAAGCTGTGGTTATGGACCCACAGGCTAGAGTATTCCTAGAGTTGGTTTATGAAGCCCTAGAAAATGCTGGTTATGAATCAGAGTCTTTTGAGGGTTTGATTGGTTTATACGCTGGTTGTGGTCAAAATACTTATTTTGCTAACCATATTGCTGGCCGTATGGAAATTGTCGATCGCATCGGTGAGTTCCAGACGATGCTAGCCAATGAAAAAGACTTTTTGACAACCCGTGCGGCTTACAAACTCAACCTTAAAGGCCCAGCCGTCAGCGTCAATACAGCCTGTTCCACTTCTTTGGTAGCAGTCATTCAGGCTTGTCAAGCCTTAACCAGCTATCAGTGCGATTTGGCTTTGTCTGGTGGTGTATCTATGACTACACCCCAAAACAGCGGTTATGTGGCACAAGAAGGCAGTATGCTCTCTGGAGATGGGCATTGTCGTCCCTTTGATGCCAGCGCTCAGGGCACAATGTTCAACAATGGCGCAGGAGTAGTTGTCCTCAAGCGTTTAGAAGATGCACTCAATGATGGCGATCGCATCTATGCCGTAATTCGAGGTTCTGGTATCAATAATGACGGCGCTGATAAGGTGAGCTTTACCGCTCCCAGCGTAGACGGACAAGCAGAGGCGATTGCAATGGCGCAAGCTTATGCCAACTTCCATCCAGAAACCATCTCTTATATTGAAGCTCACGGTACAGCTACACCTTTAGGCGACCCGATTGAAATTGAAGCGCTGACGCAAGCATTTCGGGTACATACAGATGCTAAACAATTTTGTGCGATCGGCTCTCTTAAAAGCAATGTCGGACATTTAGTTGCGGCGGCCGGAGTAGCAGGGTTAATTAAAACTGCTCTCGCCCTGCATTATAAAAAGATTCCACCTAGTTTAAATTTTGAGGCTCCCAATCCCAAGATTGACTTTGCCAACAGCCCCTTCTATGTAAATACCAAACTAGCTGAATGGTCGGAGGGTGAAACTCCGCGACGAGCAGGTGTGAGTTCTTTTGGTGTCGGCGGGACTAATGCTCATATTGTGCTGGAAGAAGCGCCACAAACCCAAAGTTCAGCATTTTCTCGCCCACAGCAGTTATTGTTACTCTCGGCAAAAACTAGTCACGCTTTAGACGCTGCAACCGCAAATTTACAGCAGCATTTACAGTATAATGCCGAAATTAACTTAGCTGATGTAGCTTATACCCTACAGCGAGGGCGCAAAGCTTTTAACTACCGACGCAGTATAGTTTGTCACGATATAACAGATGCGATCGCAGCCCTACAATCTTTAGATCCAAATCAAGTAAACACCCGTCATACAGAAATCCGCAATCCAGCCGTTGTTTTCATGTTCCCCGGACAAGGATCGCAATATGTGAACATGGGACTGAATCTCTACAACTGCGAACCTGTATTTCAGGAAGCAGTAGATGAATGTGCTGAAATCCTTAAACCTTTGTTGGGCAGGGATTTACGAGAAATCATCTATCCTGCACCGAGCGATGCCTACGGCGGGCTACGCCTACGCGAAACTGCGGCTATCTCCTTACGGCAAACTTGCTTTACCCAACCAGCGTTATTTGTCATTGAATACGCTTTAGCGCAACTGTGGCAAAGTTGGGGAGTCAAGCCCCAAGCCATGATTGGTCACAGTATTGGCGAATTTGTCGCCGCCTGTATTGCGGGTGTATTCAGTTTAGAAGATGCGCTGATGTTGGTTGCAACTCGCGGTAGCTTAATGTGGGAATTACCCGAAGGGGCTATGCTCTCAGTCCGCCTACCAGCTAAAGAGGTAGAGCCGCGATTGAGTGCAGAATTAGCGATCGCTGCAATTAACGGCCCTTCCCTGTGTGTAGTTTCTGGGCCCACAGAGGCGATCGCGGCTCTGCAAAAACAACTAGAAAGCGAAGAAATTGTCTGTCGCCATTTACACACTTCCCACGCTTTCCACTCCCCAATGATGGATAGCATCATTGCCCCCTTTGCTGAGGTAGTTGGGAAAGTTAAATTGTCGCCACCCCAAATTCCCTTTGTATCCACAGTTACCGCCGACTGGATTACAGCCCAGCAAGCAACCGATCCGATGTATTGGGCTACACATCTGCGTCAGACTGTGCGATTTGCGGAGGGCGTACAAACCTTATGGCAGCAGCCAGAACGCCTACTGTTAGAGATAGGGCCGCGAATCACAACTACGACCTTAGCCCGCCAACAAGCAAAAGATATTAAACAACAGATAGCGATTCCTTCTCTGGGTGATAACGCTGAGAACGAAGCCGAATGGACGGCATTACTCAAGGCAGTAGGACAACTGTGGCTAGCAGGAGTATCTATTGACTGGAGCAACTTTTATCAAAGGGAAACGCGACAACGAATTCCTCTGCCTACCTATCCCTTTGAACGCCAACGCTTCTGGATTGATCCTCCACCTCATCCCAATCGCGCAACAACTTCCAAACTTTTAAATCCCCAGTTATTAGAAAAGACCCAAACTATGACAACATACCCTCAGCAAAAGCTTATTCCTCTGCTCAAAGAAGTTATCGAAGAGACATCAGGATTGGAAATTGCTAGTGTTGACGACTCGACAACATTTTTAGAAATGGGATTAGATTCCTTATCTCTAACGCAAGTCGGGTTAGCTTTGAAGAAAAAATTTAAAGTCAAGGTGACACTTAGGCAGTTACTAGAAATTTGCCCGAACTTAGTAACGTTGGCTGACTCGATCAATCAAGCCTTGTCTCCCGAAACTTTATCTGCACTAGGATTAATAGAAACCGTTACAGACCCAATTCCAGAAGCCCCATTGCCAGAACCTCCGCCTGCAACCACATCACCCACTTTGGTAGTGCATGAAGTTCATACAAATGGATCAAATGGATTTGCACCTAAGATTTCCCTACAACCTGCTGCATCTAGTAACGTCCTAGAAAGTGTGATTAATCAGCAGCTACAAATTATGAGCCAGCAATTGGCGCTATTGGGTAATAGCAGTCAATCTTTAACAGTCCCAGTTGTACCTGCGGCGACATCTCAAAATAATGGTGTCAAGCCACAAAACGCTGTATCTATCACCCCAACCAGCAAAGAATCAGCATCAGTAGAAACAGAGTCAAATGGTACGAAAAAGACATTTGGTGCGGCTGCTCGAATTGAAAAGACCCAAACTAAAACTCTGACAGCCCAACAACGCACTCATCTAGACAAAATTATCCAAAGATATACAAAACGGACTCAAAAATCAAAAGAATATACTCAAACTCATCGCCCTTACTTAGCAGATCCCAGAACTGTTTCCGGGTTTAACCCGATGATGAAAGAGATGGTTTACCCCATCGTGGCGTCTCGTTCTTCAGGTTCTAAACTTTGGGATGTTGATGGTAATGAATATGTCGATTTAAGCAATGGCTTTGGCTTGAATTTGTTTGGTTGGTCGCCACCTTTCATTACCGAAGCAATTGAAGCACAACTCAAACTCGGTATGGAAATTGGGCCGCAAACTCCCTTAGTTGGAGAAGTGGCAAAGCTGATGTGTGAGTTGACCAACTTTGACCGAGCAGCCTTTTGCAACACTGGTTCGGAAGCGGTTCTGGGAGCGATGCGGATGGCACGCACCATTACAGGACGTAACTTAATCGCTATATTTTCTGGAGCTTATCACGGTATTTTGGATGAAGTAATTGTTCGGGGTATAAAAAAACTCCGGTCAATTCCTGCTGCTCCTGGTATCCCACCCGAAATGGTAGAGAACATTTTGGTGGTGGACTATGATTCGCCTGAGTCTCTAGAAATCCTCAGAAGTCGGGCTGATGAGTTAGCAGCAGTAATGGTTGAATCTGTGCAAAGTCGTCGCCCTGAATACCAGCCTAAAGAATTCCTCCAGCAATTGCGTGATTTCACACAAGAAGCTGGTATTGCCCTGATTTTTGATGAAATCGTTACCGGATTTAGAATTCATCCAGGTGGCGCTCAAGCGCATTTCGGTATCAAGGCGGACATAGCAACCTACGGTAAGATTGTGGGTGGTGGGCTACCAATTGGAGTCATTGCTGGTAAATCACAATATATGGATGCTTTGGATGGAGGGTTTTGGCAGTTTGGCGATGACTCTGTTCCAGAGGTAGGTGTGACTTACTTTGCGGGTACTTTTGTTCGCCATCCTTTAGCACTAGCAGCCGCCAAAGCAGTACTTCAACATTTAAAACAGAGTGGCCCCAGCTTGCAGCAAAATCTCAATGCTAGAACCGATAAGTTTGTAGCGGAACTCATGGGCTATTTCCAGCAAGTTCAGGCTCCATTTACAGCTTATAATTTCGGCTCCTTGTTCATGGTGAAGTCTTTACCAGAGTTTCCCTACGGAGATTTACTGTTTTACTTGCTGCGGGATAAGGGAGTGCATACTTGGGATCACCGTCCTTGCTTCTTGACAACAGCACATTCCGAAGCCGATCTGGCTTTCGTAATGGCAGCCTTTAAAGAAAGTATTGCCGAAATGCAGTCTGCTGGCTTCTTGTCTGCACCGCCTATAGAAGTAACAAACCGCGAAACCAATAACAGTTTACGTAATCGTCCTCCGCAACCTGATGCCAAATTAGGACGAGATCCCCAAGGAAACCCCGCTTGGTATATCCCCGATACCGAGCGTCCTGGGAAATATTTACAAGTCGCAAGTGTTTTCTGAAGTGCTTTAAAAAATCAAGTGTGTAGAAAGTGTAGTAAGCGTCAGTAATTTTTGCAAATAGTAAATACTCATCCATCCAGGTTTTGTATGTCAGTTGATAATCTACTTGAACCGAGTTCTATTAAGTCCGATCTGAAAATTCCCGAACAAATCATTGAAACTGATGTTTCAAACTTCCGGGAAAACTTCAACTCTTCTCACTTCATGTTTTCGCACAACCTTGCAGGACATCCTTTATTTGAGATCCCCCGCTTAGTTGAGCTTGCAAATACCATGCTCAGTCAGGGTAGAACAAATAAAATCCAGTCTTATATCAGCAAAGTTCCTGTTGAGCAAAAGTGGAATCAGCGACCTGGAATCAAGCAAATTAACGAGGCGATCGCACATATTGAAGAATCGGATTCTTGGGTCATGCTTGAAGATGTTCAAGTAGATCCAGAATATGCTGCCTTGGTCAACCAGATTATAACTGAACTCGAAACTCTTACAGGTAAACCCCTTCGGCAGCAGATGACATGGCTAGGTGCTTACATCTTTATTGGTTCCCCAAATTCTATTACACCTTATCATATCGATAGTGAGTTGAATTTCCTGTTTCAAATTCAGGGCAAGAAAGATATGAGCCTCTTCAATCAAAGCGATCGTTCTGTACTGAGCGAAGAGGAAATTGAAAAATTTTATGTAGGCGACCTGAACGTAGCAAATTATAAAGAGGAGAATCAGAGTAAAGCAAGAGTTTACCACTTGCAACCAGGCAAGGGACTCCATCATCCGATATTGGCACCCCATTGGGCTAAAAATGGTAATAATGTCTCTGTAGCTTTGAGTATCCTCTTTTATCTGCGACCTTACGATCTCAAAGCCAGAATATATCAAGTCAACAGCTACTTACGTAGACTGGGATTAAAACCCACTCCACCAGATCAATCTGCTTTGAAAGATCGGCTCAAAATTTTTGCTCTCGGTCTTCTATCCGATCGCCAACCGAAAAGTAAATTTATGATCCTACGCTCTGGTGTATTAAAACTAAAATCTATTGAGGGAAAGTTAAAGCAATTTATCAAAAAGATTGGGGAAAAATCTAATTTTCTCAAATGACTAATTATTAATTAGCCTGAATACTGAATTGGGGTTTTATAGCAATTCTAAATAATTTGTGAAATCTTCTCTTTTAGATGCTTTGCGTATCTCATTTTTATACCATATCAGCGCTTTTTACATCCTCTATGTAGCCGAAATAAATCAACTAAGCGTCTAGTTTTGAAAAAAGAATTTACAATTTAAATAGAATTGCTATAGATAGAAACTAAAACCAAAAATCTCAATGTATAAACACATCAAATCGCTCACTTCTTTACGTGGTATTGCAGCCTTGGTTATTGTTATACACCATTTTTCTTACTACGGTTTACCGAAAACAGGTTCAACTTTGTCAGCCTATACTAATTTTTTTAAAAATGGATATTTATGGGTTGACTTTTTCTTTATTTTGAGTGGTTTTATCATGACCCACGTTTATGCAGAAACTTTTTGTTTAAAAGTCAGTTTAAAGAACTATCGTTCATATTTATTCTCGCGTTTTGCGAGAATTTATCCTCTGCATATATTTATTATTTTTCTATTTGTTGGATTAGAGGTTGTAAAATTATTTTTCCTAAACACTTCTGCTTTTACTGGTAAATTTAACTTAACGGCTCTTTTTTCCAATATTTTTCTTCTCCAAGCATTTGATATAAAGTGCCCACCTTTATTATGGTGTAATACTTATTGGAATGAGCCAGCTTGGTCAATAAGTGTAGAGTTTTTTATTTACTGCATATTTCCAATTTTATTATTAATTTTATTAAAAAATAAATTCAAAACTGATTTGATAATTTATAGTTCCACTCTCTTTTGCATATTACTACTAATCACCTTTACCCGTGGAAATTTAGATACTATTATTGGCATACCTTCAATAGCTAGATGTGGGCTAGAATGCATCCTTGGTATTATAACTTACAAAATTTATCATAGAGGTAATTATAAAAAGCATTTTAATCTTAATTTCCTGGCAATTATAGCTATAACTTGGATAATTTTGATTATGCATTACTACTGGCATAATTTTCGTAACATTCATGATTGGCTAATTTTACCAGCTTTTTCTCTACTGATTTTATCTGTATCTATCAACAATAAAAGTGTTATATCGAAGTTTCTCAATTCACAGTTAATGATATATATTGGGACTATTTCTTACTCAACTTATATGGTTCATTGGTTTGTTCAGGAATTATTAAAACTTTTCTGGTTTTATAAATTTCACGATGTCTTTGGCAAAGAATTCACAGAATATCAATCGTTGACATCTTTAGGAGTATTTCTTATGATTGTCTTATTGGCTGCATCATTGACATATAGATTTGTAGAAGTCCCAGCACGTAATTATTTAAAGTCTACAATCTTGACTAAACAATGTATTTAAAGTCAGTAATTTAAAAAAGATTGAGATTTATCCACATTCAATAAACTGAGAAAATAATAGAGTTTTATGACCTTATCACCTGTAGATTACCAATCGACATTAACTGCCGTTGATTTTGATCCATTTGCAGATGGAGAATTACTTCTAACTGCCCCTGCCACAGAATCACAAAAAGAAATTTGGGCTTCTGTGCAAATGGGCGATGCTGCTAATTGTGCTTATAATGAGTCTCAATCTCTGCGACTCAAAGGCAACCTTGATGTCAAACTTTTCCAATCTGCGGTGGAAAAGTTAGTGCAACGTCATGAAGCACTACGGACAACTTTTAGTACCGATGGCAATACACTCTGCATTGTTGCTTCTCGGCAAATTGAAATCCCTATTATTGAACTGTCTAACCTAGAAGCACAGGAAAAACAGGAAAAATTAGCTAGTATCTTGCGACAAGAGGTAGAGCAACCTTTTGATTTGGAACATGGGCCTCTCTTTCGGGCAAAAATTGTCAAATTGCAGCCGCAGGAGCATCTAGCTATTTTGACAGCCCATCATATTATTTGTGATGGTTGGTCTTGGGCTGTGCTGATGCCAGATTTGGGTAAATTTTATTCTGGCTTGCAACAGGGTATTGTTCCTGAATTAGAAGAACCAGACTACTTAAGTGAATATGCGATTTTGCAGGAAGAAGAGGCGGATAGTCCAGAAGCGATCGCCACAGAACAATACTGGTTACAACAATTCGCTGACTCTGTACCTGTACTGGATTTCCCTAGCGATCGCCCCCGTTCCCCACTCAGAACCTTTAACGCCGCCCGCGAAGATTGGCATTTAAGTCCCGAACTAGTTGCCAACCTGAAACAACTAGGAACAAAACTCGGTTGTAGCTTTATGACTACAATCCTGGGAGGATTCGAGGTCTGGCTGCACCGTCTAACAGGACAAAACGATTTAGTTGTAGGTATTCCAGCCGCCGGACAAGCTGCTTTAGGGCAATATAATCTCGTAGGTCACTGTGTAAATTTATTACCCTTGCGTAGCCAGATTAATGGCGAAAAATCGTTCAGCAACTACTTGCAAACGCGGCGTTCGGCTGTTTTAGATGCTTATGACCATCAACAATTTACCTTTGGCAGTCTGGTCAAAAAATTAGTATTGCCACGGGATTCCAGCCGCATTCCTTTAGTACCAATTATATTTAATGTCGATCAAGCCTTAGACAGCGCTCGACTTCCCTTTATCGATTTAGAGGTAGAATTTTTCTCCAATCCCCGCGCATTCGAGAATTTTGAACTGTTTATCAATGCTACGGAATCGCATGGTGAACTTATTCTGGAATGCCAGTACAACACTAATTTATTTGACGCTGATACTATCCGCCGCCGGATGGCAGAGTTTGAAACTTTGTTATTGGGTATAGTTGCTAACCCTAATCAAATTATTGCTAAATTGCCAATTTTGCCAGCAGTTGAGCAACAGTTATTAGCAACATGGAACAATACTCAAACAGCTTATCCTCAAGATATCTGCATTCACCAGCTGTTTGAAACTCAAGTGAAAAAGACTCCAGATGCGATCGCTGTAGTTTTTGAAAATGAACAAATTAGCTACCGCGAACTGAATCAGCGAGCCAATCAGCTAGCGCATTACCTCCAAAGCTTAGGAGTCGGATCAGAAGTTCTGGTTGGTCTGTGTGTCGAGCGCAGCTTGGAAATGGTTATAGGAGTTTTAGGCATTCTCAAAGCCGGGGGAGCATACGTACCATTAGATTATGCTTATCCTCAAGAACGTTTAGCTTTCATGCTGCAAGATGCTCAGGTGTCAGTGCTACTAACGCAAGAGAAGCTAAAGTCGGGGCTACCCAATCATCAAGCAAAGATTGTTTGCCTTGATAGCAACTGGCAATCCATAGATTACGGGTTAGATAACCCAACACATAACGTCACTTCCAATAACTTAGCCTACGTCATCTATACATCTGGCTCGACAGGTCAACCGAAAGGCGTTCAAATTCAACATCAAAGTGCTGTTAATCTCCTTCAGGCGATCGCTAAAGAACCCGGTTTAACTGCTGAGGATACTCTCCTCTCTGTTACTAGCCTATCCTTTGATATTGCCGTTTCAGAAATTTTTCTACCCCTGTCTGTAGGTGCGAAGTTGGTATTGGTAAGCCGTGAAGTTGCGGCTGATGGTACTCAACTGTTAAAAGCCCTAACCACTTCCGGGGCAACCTTTATGCAACCGACACCAGTTACTTGGCGGCTATTACTAGCAGCCGGATGGGAAGGTAGTCCTCAACTCCAGATGATTTCCACAGGTGAAGCCTTGCCTAAAGACCTCGCCAATCAATTATTACCGAAGGGAGCTTGTCTGTGGAACCTGTACGGGCCAACAGAAACAACGATTTGGTCAACAGGCTACAAGGTGACAACGGCAAATAAACCAATAGGCATTGGTCGCCCTCTAGCTAATACGCAAATCTACATCTTAGACTCCCATTTACAACCCGTTCCCATTGGTATATCAGGTGAGTTGTATATTGGTGGCGAAGGACTAGCAAGGGGATATCTAAATCGCCCCGAACTGACTGCTGAAAGATTTATTTCTAATCCCTTCAGCCCAAACCCTGAATCGCGCTTATACAAAACTGGGGATTTAGCTCGCTATTTACCAGATGGACATATTGAATACTTGGGTCGTATCGACTATCAGGTAAAATTGCGTGGCTTCCGCATAGAATTGGGTGAAATTGAAACCGCACTCCTGCAACATCCAAGCGTAAAAGAAGCTGTTGTAATTGTTCGAGAAGACATTCCTAATGAGACTAGTTTAGTCGGTTATATTGTTGCCGAAACTGGTCAAGATAGCTTAGAAGTGATTTCGCAATTGCGTCGATTCTTGAAACAACAACTTCCTGACTTTATGGTGCCAACAATCTTTATGGCACTAGAAGCAATGCCGTTAACCCCCAATGGCAAAGTCGATCGCAAGGCATTGCCACAGCCTGATGCTTCCCGCCCGGAACTGGAGGCAAATTATGTAGCGCCTCGCACTCCCATTGAACAGCAGATTGCAGATATCTGGGCACAAGTTCTTAATGTCAAGCAGGTTGGGATTAACGACAACTTTTTTGAATTAGGTGGATATTCTCTACTAGGAATTCAAGTGATTTCTCGAATGCGCCAAGCGTTGCAAGCAGAAATTTTGATGTCCAATTTATTTGAATTACCAACGGTAGCAGATTTGGCTGAACGAGTGGAGACTCTGCGGTGGGCAGCCCAAGGTGTTCAAGCTGCTGAGAGTGAAACAGCTGATGATTACGAGGAAGGCGAGCTATGAAAACATTAGATGAACTACTATCTGAGCTACGTCAGCGCGATGTCAAACTTTGGCTAGAGGGCGAACGCTTATGCTATCGGGCCGCCAAAGATAGTCTCACACCAGAATTGCTAACCGAGTTAAAAACTCAAAAAGCCGAAATCATCAACTTTCTCCGACAAATTAACACAGCCGCCAGTTCACAAATTCCCCCAATTGTCGCTTGTGAACGGAATGGCAACTTGCCGCTTTCCTTTGGTCAGCAACGGATATGGTTCCTCCATCAGTTTGAACCTGATAGTTCCTCAAATAATATGCCAGTTGTCGTGCGTTTTACGGGGAACCTTAATGTTGCTGTCTTAGAGGAAAGTTTAAGAGAAGTCGTCCGTCGCCATGAAGTTCTGCGGACAACTTTTCCAGCAGTGAATGGCAAGCCCACTCAAGTCATCGCCACCGATGTTTCCTTGACATTGCCAATAATTGACTTGCGGCAAGTACCAGATGAACAACGAGAAGCGGAAGCTCATCTACTGGCAACTAAAGAAGCTCATCAACCTTTTGATTTAGGCAATGGGCCAATTTTGCGGGTGTTACTGCTGCGATTAAGCGATCGCGAACATCTGCTAATTTGGAATATGCACTGCATAGTTTGTGATGGTGCTTCATCCGATCTGTTCTATCAAGACCTCATTACCATCTATAAAGCATTATCAGCAGGTCAGGTTTCTCCTTTAACTCCTTTACCAGTACAGTATGCTGACTTTACCAATTGGCAATATCAATGGCTCCAAGGAGAGGTTTTAGAGTCACAGGTAAACTACTGGAAGCAAAAGCTAGAAGGCAATTTACCGATCGTTGAGTTACCTTACGATCGCCCCCGTCCTCAAGGAGTGCAAACCTATCGAGGCGATCGCGCGGCTCTCCTGCTATCAAAGGCGCTGAACCATGCCCTAACAGACATGAGTCAAAAATGGGGTGTCACCCTGTTCATGACTCTACTGGCAGCATTCGAGCTATTGCTCTACCGTTATTCTGGACAAGAAGACCTACTAATTAACTTTGCAAGTGCAGGTCGAGGACAAGTTGAAACCGAGGGGCTGATTGGATTTTTTTCTAATACTCTTGTACTGCGGAGTAACTTTGCAGGAAACCCAACTTTCCGAGAATTATTAGACCGAGTGCGTAAGGATTGTTTAGAAGCTTATACCCATCAAGACCTACCCTTTGAAAAGCTAATTGAAGAACTTAAACCAGAACAGCGAAGTCGCAATACTTCACCCCTGTTCCAGGTAAAATTTTCCCTCAATCCTCCTTGGTCGAATGGTCGTGGCATGGCATCAGTGCAACTACCTGATTTGACTATCACTTCTTTATTTGGCTACATCTATCATGGCAAAACCAAATACGATCTGACGTTGGTCTTGCGGGAACAGGATAATGGTCTAGGCATGGTATTTGATTACAATGCCGAGATGTTTGATGCCAGTACCATAGAGCGGATGTTGGGACACTTCAAAACTTTACTCGAAGGTATTGTTGCTAATCCCGATCGCCCGATTGCTGAATTACCCCTGTTGACAGCACCCGAACAACATCAATTGTTAGTTGAGTGGAATAGCAAACAAGTTGATTATCCCCAGCATACTTGTATACATCAGTGGTTTGAAACTCAAGCTAAAAGAACTCCAAATAATATTGCAGTCAGTTTTAAAAATCAGCAATTAACTTATCAAGAACTTAACCAGCGGGCAAATCAACTAGCCTACTATTTGCAAACTTTAGGGGTAGAATCGGGGGTACTCATCGGTCTTTATCTAGAGCCTTCCCTGGAGATGATTGTGGGGCTGTTGGGTATTTTGAAAGTCGGTGGAACTTACGTACCCATCGCTCCGACATCTGGGCAAGATGGTCTGGCTGTCATTTTAGAAGATGCCCAAATATCTTTGGTGTTAACCCAAAGCTCATTAGTTGAGAAGTTCTCTAAGCATCAGGCACAAGCTATCTGTTTGGATAGTGATTGGGAAGTTATTGCCGTACACGTGACTGAAAATCCAGAAAGTTATGGCACAGATCGGACTCTCGCGTGTGTAATGTATGTGTCCGGCTCCAATGGAAAACCCAACGGTATAGCTATTACCCACGATAATCTTGTCAGCCACAGCTTGGCAATTAGCGAAACTTGCGAGTTGACCCAGAGCGATCGCCTACTACTCATACCTAATATCAGTTGCGATACTTTCATTGAATCACTCTTTCCCACTTGGATTACTGGTGCTACTGCAATTCTCCAATCTCAGGAGATGCAATCGACGACGCAGTTTTTCCCATTCATTGCTCAACAACAAATTACTGTTGTTAATCTAGCCACGTCTTTTTGGTATGAGTTAGTCAAGGAGCTATCTGTGTCTCCCCAAAGCTTACCAGCCAACTTGCGCTTAGTCATAGTTGGTGGTGAAAAAGTCTCACGGCAAGCTTATCTAACTTGGGTAGAAAAAGTTGGCAAGCAAGTACGCTGGCTGAATGCTTATGGATCGCTAGAAACAACTTTAACTGCCACGGTTTACGATCCAGAAACTGCAACTGAAGCCAGTAACACTCGGTCAGAAATTCCCATAGGAAAAGCGATCGCCAATACCCAAATCTACATCCTCGATCGGCGATCGCAACTCCTCCCTATTGGTGTAACTGGTGAAATCTATATCAGCAGTATCGGTGTTACCCAAGGCTACTTTAAGCGTCCCGAATTAACATCTGAGAAATTTATCCCCAATCCCTTTAGCAGCGAATCTGGAGCATACCTTTACAGAACTGGTGATTTAGGACGCTACTTAAGTGACGGCAATATTGAGTTTTTAGGCCGCTTAGACAATCAGGTAAAAATTCGCGGCTTTCGCATTGAGTTGGCTGAAATTGAAACAATTTTGGGTCAATATCCAGGTGTACAAAAAACTGTAGTGATTGCTAAAGAAGATGTTCTTGGGGATAAAATTTTAGTTGCTTATGTTGTCCCCAAACAAGGAGAGACTTTTGGAAGTGAGCAACTGCGGAGTTTTCTCCAGCAAAAGTTACCTGAACATTTGTTGCCTTCTGGCTTTTTCATCGTCGATTCTCTGCCATTGAATGCTAATGGGCAAGTCGATCGCCAAGCCTTATCTAAGCTAAATCCAACTAATTCTAAAATAGAAAAAATATTTGCCACAGCAGAAGATCCATTACAACTTCAGTTAACTAAAATCTGGGAAAATCTTTTAGGTATTCATCCTATTGGCATAAAAGACAACTTTTTTGATTTGGGTGGAAACTCCCTACTTGCAGTACACCTGTTTTCTCAGATTGAAAAGACATTTGGTTTAAATCTGCCCTTAGCTATTCTTTTACAATCTTCAACTATTGAGCAATTAACTAATTTTATTCGCCAGCAAGGGTTTTTGCCGGAAAGCCATAATCAGGTTGAGAGTAATACTAGTAACAACTCAGAAAAATCGATGCCTTGGTCATCACTAGTACCAATGCAGCCCAACGGTTCTAAGCCTCCTCTCTTTTGTATCCATGCAATTGGTTTAAGTGTCCTCTACTATCGAGATTTATCACTTCATTTAGGTGAAAATCAGCCATTTTATGCGCTACAAGCACGAGGATTAAATGGGAAAGAAGCTCCCTTTACCAAGCTTGCACAAATGGCGGCTCATTACATCAAAGAGATACAAACTATTCAACCTGAAGGCCCTTATTTTTTGGGTGGTTCTTCCTTTGGCGGGCTAGTAGCTTGGGAAATGGCTCAACAACTCGTAAAACAAGGTCAAAAAGTAGCTTTGTTAGCTTTATTTGATACCACTGGCCCAAATTATATTAAACAAGCGCCATTAGAAAAGCGAGTTTCTCAGCATTGGGACAACCTGACAAAACTTGGGACTAATTACGTACTTGAGCAAATAAGGAATAAAAGTTCTTGGCTGAAGTATAAACTTCAAGAGAAGTTCCGAAAATTTATCTTTAAATTTTCCTTAAGAATCTGGCGGACTGTACCTTATAACTACCGGAAATTAACAATCGAAGAGGCCAATAAACAGGCAGCCAGAGAATACGTTCTAAAAGCTTATCCAGGTCGAGTCACTGTATTCCGAGCAGATGAGCGCAATGCATTGGAAAAACGGGAGGTTGACCCCAAAATGGGTTGGAGTGAAATGGTCTTAGGAGATTTGGATATTCAAAATGTCCCAGGAAACCACGACTCTATTTTTAGAGAACCCCATGCCCGAACTCTAGCTGAAAAGATGAGGGCTTGTATAGATCGAGCTATTGTAGACATCTAAAATTCATCTAATTTGCAGAAATGGTTATAACTTTCAACCTCATCTCGCTTCCGGGATGGGGTTGTTTTATTTGTGGGGAATAACTTTAACTATATATGTATAAATTCAATCGCCACTCAAGCCCTGACATCAGTCATAATCTGGAAAATACTTAGTATATCTACTGACGCTCGAATAAAAATCAGACAATAAGCTATATAGTACATTCTTCTCTTTTACTAGAAAAGAATATTACTTTTACAAACTATTTTGCAATCTCAAGGGAAATATGACGCAGAAAATCTTGAATTTTGTAGAAGTTCAAAAAGATAATACAAATGGTGTCGATGGGCTTGGTGGTGCTAAATCCCTCACCGTCAGCCCCGATGGAAAATTCCTCTATGCATCTGGATATAGTGGCTCGGCTGTAGCGGTATTTGAGCGGGATACAACCACAGGCAAACTAAGTTTTGTGGAAGTTCAAAAAGATAATACAAATGGTGTTGATGGGCTTGGTGGTGCTAAATCCCTCACCGTCAGCCCCGATGGAAAATTCCTCTATGCTGCTGGATATGATGACTCGGCTGTAGCTGTGTTTGAGCGAGATACAACCACAGGCGCACTAAGTTTTGTAGAAGTTCAACAAGATAATACAAATGGTGTCGATGGACTTGCTGGTGCTGAATCCCTCACCGTCAGTCCCGATGGAAAATTCCTCTATGCTGCTGGATATGATGACTCGGCTGTAGCTGTGTTTGAGCGGGATACAACCACAGGCGCACTAAGTTTTGTAGAAGTTCAACAAGATGATACAAATGGTGTCGATGGACTTGGTGGTGCTGAATCCCTCACAGTCAGCCCCGATGGAAAATTCCTCTATGCTGCTGGATATGATGACTCGGCTGTAGCTGTGTTTGAGCGAGATACAACCACAGGCGCGCTGAGTTTTGTAGAAGTTCAAAAAGATGATACAAATGGCGTCGATGGACTTGCTGGTGCTAAATCTCTCACAGTCAGCCCCGATGGAAAATACCTCTATGCTGCTGGATATGATGACTCTGCTGTAGCTGTGTTTGAGCGGGATACAACCACAGGCAAACTGAGTTTTGTGGAAGTTCAAAAAGATGGTATCAGTAGTGTCGATGGGCTTGGTGGTATCTATTCTGTCACAGTCAGCCCCGATGGAAAATACCTCTATGCTGCTGGATATGATGACTCGGCTGTAGCTGTGTTTGAACGGAATACAACCACAGGCAAACTAAGTTTTGTTGAAGTTCAAAAAGATGATACAGATGGTGTCGATGGACTTGGTGGTGCGGCTTCTGTAACTCTCAGTTCCGATGGCAAATACCTTTATACTGCTGGATATGATGACTCGGCGGTGGCGCTGTTTAGTACGCCTTTCAATGATGCGCCAGAGGTGGCAAATGAAATTCTTGACCAAGAAACCACCGAAGATAGTGTCTTCAATTTCACCTTTCCAGTTGACACCTTTAGCGATGCAGATGTTGAAGATACCCTGACTTACACTGCAACTCTAGAAAATGATGACCTACTGCCTACTTGGTTAAAGTTCGATCCTGCTACCCTTACCTTCAGTGGGACTCCGACAAAAAAGGATGTAGGTAATCTAAACATCAAAGTCACTGCTAAAGATATTGCTGGAGAGGAAGCTAGTGATATATTTACACTTGGAGTTGCCGATAAAAATACTCCTACTACTCTATTCACATTAATTACAGGCGATATCTTTAGTGTCAAGACTAAGCTGAAGACTAAAGGCAATAAAGCAAAAATCTCCATCAAAATTAAAACCAGCACTTTTAAACAGGTGAATGAACTGTGTGTATTTAATGTTGATGATGATGAAGGTAAGATTGATGGCATAGCTCCTGGTGCAGAAGGCTATACAAAAGCTGCTCTTTTACGCTCCAAGGTGATTTTCTTCTCCCTTGCTAATATGCCCAAGGGTTTCAAGCATGACGATGTGAATAACGTCTTAGAATTTGACTCTGATACCAAACTCCGATTCTATAGCGTATCCAACAGTACTACTCAGGCTGTACTGTCTGGAAAAGCCTCTTTTTCAAGTGTCGTTTTTTCCTCAGCCACAAATACCAACACACAAGAGGAAGGGTTTTCTCTCAACTTCCAAGATTTCGCTGTAACGGTTCAGGCAACAAATCAAGAAATATCTTTGGGTACAAATTTGCAAGGCAAAAAGGAAGGCGAACTGATTGATTTACGGGGTGTAGGACAATCGGTAAAGGCTGACTTTAAGGTTTATAGAGAAGCTGCATTGAATAACTTTGTCGGTTTTTATCAGGTGGCTGATGAGAATGGTGGCATTGACACCAATAGCGATGGTAAAGCAGATATTCTCGTTGGACAAGCAGGTTATGCCGAAGCCGCTGTGCGTAAACGTGTTACAGGCGTTGACTTGACGGTAAGCAATCAAGGTTCGGCAACATCTACCAGCACTTTCGGAACTGATTCGCTATTTGCACCTTTTATTATTATCAATGGTAAAGCGGATAAGTTTCTCGATAATAATGCCAATAACGATCCAAAGATTTACTTCTCATTTTTGGGTGCTAACTCAGATAAGCTAGATCACATTCGACTGTTGGGAAATAACACCTTTGGTTTTGAAGATTTAGCCAATGGTGGTGATAAAGATTACAACGATATGATTGTGCAGCTCAATTTGAGTGTCAATCTTGCCTAGAGCGAAGGCGAGTAATTACTTAGAAAAATAATACAACCTCATCCCGGTTGCGGGGTGAGGTTCTTTTCTGTATAGCGATTACATGGACTCATATATGTATAAATGCGATCGCCAATAAAACCTTTGCTCCTAAACCTGTGCATCAGCGTGTTACAGGCATTTTTTGACGGTGAATAACCAAAAGACAGTTAATTACACCGGGACTTTCAAAGCTGATTTTCTGTTTGCGCCATTTATTATTATTGATGATATGGTAATATCGAGCCGAAAGTTTAGGCAGTATATTTACTGAAGTTTACCATTAGCTTTTTATATTTATATTAGGATTCCAATTTAGTTGTTGAAAACATCCTGAGACTGAAAAGCCGATTTTATCAGGATTTTATCTAAAATCTTGTTCAGATATCAAATATGATTCTTATATCAGTTTAATAATTGACTCCTTGGCTATGCCAAAAAAATCCTGCTTCTACGTGATTTCCAGGATATAGCACACAACGGCTGCAACGAAAAAACTATTAATTAATAAGAGTAATTATGTCAGACACCATCTCGATGGCGATCGCAAAAGAGCCAACTCAAGACTTGTATGAGCCAATACCTGCTACTCACTTAGTTTTCATCGACTCACAGGTTGAGAACTACCAAAGTCTGGTAGCAGGTGTATTGCCGAACACCTCTGTTGTAGTCTTAGACCCTGACCAGAATGGCATTGAACAAATTAGCCAAGTGCTGGGAACTCATCGGGAAATCAACAGCCTACACATTGTTTCTCACGGTGCACCAGGGCAAGTTTATCTGGGGAACAGTCAACTCAGCTACCAAACCCTTAACCATTATGCTCGGCAACTCATGGACTGGGCAAATGTTTTGAGTGCAGATGCACAACTGCTGTTGTATGGTTGCGAAGTCGGGCAAACAGAGCAAGGTAAGGCATTTGTACAACGTCTGAGTGAATTGACAGGTGCAGTAGTAGCGGCGTCTGATAACTTAACGGGGAGTACTGCATTAGGTGGTGACTGGGAACTGGAAGTTTCTACGGGGACAATTGTTCCAACTCTGGCATTTCAGCCAGAAGTAATGGCAGTTTACGCTTCAGTACTAACTGCTCCACTCTTGTCCAAGGCGATCGCAGACCAAAAAGCCACCCCAGGTATTCTCTTCAGCTTCGCTGTACCAGATGACATTTTCACCGATCCAGATGTCGGAGATAGCCTTACCTACACTGCAACTCTGGACAACGATACGCCTTTGCCGACAGGGTTGAAGTTCGATGCTGCTACCAAGACTTTCAGTGGTACTCCCGATAATGGGGACGTAGGTAGTCTAAACATCAAAGTTACCGCTAAGGATGTTGGTGGAGAAACAGCCAGTGATGTGTTTAAACTCACTGTTGATACTCCTCCAGTCTTGTCCAAGGCGATCGTAGACCAACAAGCCACTCAAGGTATTCTCTTCACCTTCACTGTACCAGATGACACTTTCACTGACCCAAATGTCGGAGATACCCTTACCTACACTGCAACTCTGCCCGACGATACGCCTTTGCCGACAGGGTTGAAGTTCGATGCTGCTACCAGGACTTTCAGTGGCACTCCTGAAAATGAAGATGTAGGTAGTATAAACATCAAAGTTACCGCTCAAGATTTTGCAGGAGAGCAAGCCAGTGATGTGTTTAAAATCACGATTAATAATGTCAACGATCCTCCAGTCTTAGTAAAAGAAATTGCAGATCAGCAAGTCACTGAAGACACACTCTTTAACTTTACCGTCCCAAATGACACCTTTAGCGATGTGGATGCTGGAGACATCCTCACCTACACTGCAACCCTGGAAAATGATGAGCTACTACCCACTTGGTTGAACTTCAATCCTACTACCTTTACCTTCAGTGGTACTCCTGAGAATGAGGACGTAGGTAGTTTGAATATCAAAGTCACAGCTAAGGATATTGCTGGAGAGGAAGCCAGTGATGTGTTTCAACTTACGGTTGCTGACAATACTCCTCTAGTGACAATTACAGGCGATATCTTTAGTGTCAAGACTAAGCTGAACATTAAAGATGATAAAGCAAAACTCTCAGTCAAGATTAAAAACAACACCTCTAAAGAGGTGAATGAACTAAATGTATTTACTGTTGACGATGAAGAAGGTAGGATTAACGGCATAGCCCCTGGTGCAGAAGGCTATACACAAGCGGCTCTTTTGCGTTCAAAGGTGGTTTTCTCCACTCTTGCCAATTTGCCTAATGGTTTTAATCCCGCCGACCTGAATAACATTTTAGAATTCGACTCTGATACCAAGCTCAGATTTTATCTGGTATCCAACAGTACTACTCAAGCTGTACTGTCTGGAAAAACCCTCTTCTCAAGTGTGCTTTTTTCCTCAGGTACAAATAACAACATAGAAGCTCAAGGATTTTCTCTTAATTTTCAGAATTTGGTAGTGGATATTCAGCCAACCAATCAAGAGGTATCTTTAGGTACTGATCTGCAAGGCGAATATCAAGGCGAACTGATTGATTTACGGAGTGTGACACAATCGGTAACAGCTGAGTTTCAAGTCAACAGAGAGGCATCTTACAATAACTTTGTCGGCTTCTATCAGGTGGCTGATGAAAATGGTGGTATTGACACCAATGGCGATGGCACGGCAGATATTCTCGTTGGCCAGGCTGGCTACGCCGAAGCTGCTGTGCGTGGGCGTGTTGCAGGCATTGACTTGACGGTAGGCAACCAAGGCAGTGCAAATTACACTGGCACTTTTGATCCGAATTCTTTGTTTGCACCATTTATTATTGTGGATGGCAGACCCGATGCGATTCTCAATGGCAATAGCAATAAGAATGTTTACTTCACATTTTTAGGTGCTAATTCAGATCGGGTAGATCACATTCGACTATTGGGAAATAACACCTTTGGTTTTGAGGATTTACCAAATGGTGGTGACAAAGATTACAACGATGTGATTGTGCAGGTCAATTTGAGTGCCAATCTTGCCTAGTATTGAAGGCGAGTAATTACTTAGAAAAATAAAACAACCTCATGCCGCAACCGGGATAAGGTTGTTTTATGCATGGTGATTAAATGGACTCACTATTAATTAAACTAGTAAATTTACTGAAGGCAGTTATTGTCTTTCCTTCATAAATTTAATAGTTGATTCCTCTAGGGTGAAAAAATCTTCCGCTTTACTTTTCAAGTTAATTTTTATTAAATTAAGCTAGCAAAAAAGTGATGGAGAATTATTTCATAATTAGGTATAGGTGATGTTTAACAAGGAAAACTCCTGTTTTTTCGCCATAAATGATATTGTCAATCCCTGTATTCGAGAATTTGTAAAAAATAATTCAGAAATTTAAAGTTTTTTTTATTACATAATTCTTAATTAGGGTATTTACTTAGAAAAGCATCTGTGATATTTTCATGTTGACTATCATAAAGTGAAATATACAGCGCTAAATTTAACAACCACGTTTATGTATTTTGATTTGATGATAAGTATCCATCTTGCATAGTTGCAATAAAGATTGATTTTATTTGTATAAATTATGTAGCGTTAACCAAGTGATAACTTGTCCTCGATCTATTTATAGTATGCTTTATTTTGAAAAACGCATAACAATCGTCCCCGTGTGATATAAATACAGGTCTGCAATTAGACGAACTTGCCCTCTGTGCTTTTACACATTTAAACACCTGAATTCCACAGAAGTCTTGTCAGCGCTGGCATAAAACCAAACACTGCCACTGTTAGTAAAAGAGATACTCCCTAATATTTTCGACTTAATTCCTCACTTTAACTTGTTTTATATGACTTATATTAAGAACACTTTTCCCGAATTTCTCACCACCCTAGAAGGGTTTGAGAAATTGCCAGATGGAGCGATCGCTAATTTATCAGAACAACTGCAAGCCTGGCGCTATCGCATAGGCCAGAAAATCATCGGTAAAGAAAGTCTCCCGGAAAACATCACCATCATTTATGAGGGACAAGTGCGGCTGTTGGGATACGATCCCCAGACGCAATTGCCAATCACCCTAAAATTACTACAACCGGGGGAAATTATCGGTGAAATTGGTTTGTTACGCGATGTCGCCTGTGAAACAGCGATCGCTTCTACCGAAGTAGTATGTTTAACCTTGAGTGCATCGGCATATTTTAGCTTCCTAGCTTCATACCCAGCTTTTGCCGAAGCTCGGAAGAACCGCATTTATTTGGTAGAAGTTTTCGATATTCTCGCTTCCTATTGGCAAAAGCAAGCGATCGCCACTTTAAATTTCAGAGAATTGGCAGAAAAAGCCTTACCCCAAGCGAAAGTACATTATCTACCTTCAGGAAAAACTCCATTTAACCAACTGGATAGCAAAAGCGTTTGGTTTGTGAGTGGCGGTGGTACAGTCACGAATTTCTCACCTAGCGATCGCCTAGAACCAGACGATGACAGAGACAAAATTCAGGTCATCGGTCAAAACCCCGCACGGTTGCTTGGTATACATCCGTCAGATTTGATCTTAGAAGATAGTCATGAGATAGAACTTGCAATAACTGAAACTAGAGTAGATAGAGATAGCGCTGACGACCTAGATATTATTCCCTACGCATCAGATGAAATAGTTCCACAACCAGCCCCCCAAAACTCAAAGAACGCGTCAAAACAAAAATACCCATTTTTTGGCGGTAAAGGAGAACTAAATTCAGCCTTCGCCTGCTTCCAAATGATCGCGAAGCACCTAGAAATGCCGTTTCGTCGCGAGGTGGTTCGCCGCATCTTAACTGAGCAAATCAAACGTCAAGGGACTATATCGTTTCAAGTTACTGCTTACCTGGCAGAGTTAATTGGACTGAAGGCGCAGTTGATAGAGTTACCAGTCGCTTCAGTCACGCGCATTCCGACACCTGCGCTGATTCGCTACGGTGATAATTTTGCCGTTTTATATGAAGTAAATGCCAATACCGTGGTTGTGGGTGTTCCATCCAAAGGAATTGTGCGCTGCAAACCCGCTCAATTGATTGAACAATTAGATGTCGATCCAACTGACTTTCCGCCCAAAGTTCGGGTATTACTGCTGACTGCGACGAACCAAACACCCCAAGAACGTTTTAGTTTACGGTGGTTTCTGCCCTACTTGTCAAAGCACCGTCGAGTCCTAATAGAGGTCTTTATCGCTTCCTTTTTCGTGCAGTTGGCAGCGTTGGCAAATCCTTTAGTCGTTCAGTTAATTATCGACAAAGTTATCACTCAAAATAGTATTGGTACACTACATATTTTGGGGGTTTTGCTATTAGTAGTCGGGCTATTTGAAGCAGTATTGACTACCTTACGAACCTACTTATTTGTCGATACCACTAACCGGATCGATATGGGTTTAGGGTCACAAATTATTGACCACTTACTACGTTTACCACTGCGCTACTTTGAACGCCGACCGGTGGGCGAACTTTCCACTCGCATTAACGAACTAGAAAATATCCGCCAATTCTTGACTGGTACTGCTTTAACAGTCGGATTAGATGCTTTGTTTTCGCTGGTCTATATCGGTGTAATGCTGATTTACAGTTGGCAACTCACCTTAGTAGGCTTAAGCACAATTCCAATATTTGTGATTATCACTTTAGTTGCTTCTCCCACCATTAGCAGACAGTTACGTGGTAAAGCCGAACGCAACGCCGAAACTCAATCTTATTTAGTAGAGGTGATGTCAGGAATTCAAACAGTAAAAGCGCAAAATATCGAATTGCGATCGCGCTTTTCCTGGCAAGAACGTTACGCCCGATTTGTCGCTGCTGGTTTTAAAACAGTTGTGACTTCTACCCTCGCTAACTCTACCAGCAACTTTCTCAACAAACTCAGCAGCTTACTAGTTTTGTGGGTAGGAGCTTATTTAGTACTGCAACAAGAATTAACTTTAGGCGAATTAATTGCCTTTAGGATTATATCGGGTTACGTCACCAGCCCAATATTACGTTTAGCTCAACTCTGGCAAAGCTTCCAAGAAACTGCCTTGTCTCTAGAGCGTTTGAGCGATATTGTCGATACCCCACAAGAAGGAGAAACAGACCGCTACAATATACCCTTACCTACGATTAAGGGAGCAGTGAAATATGAAAATGTTTCCTTCCGTTTTGGCACAAGCGGCCCTCTGCAACTTTCTAATGTCAACCTCGAATTTGAGCCAGGTAAATTTATCGGCATTGTCGGGCAAAGTGGGTCTGGTAAAAGTACGATGATGAAATTACTGCTGAGACTTTACGAAACGGAGTCCGGCAGAATTTTGATTGATGGTTATGATATCGCCAAAGTGGAACTTTATTCGTTGCGACGACAAATTGGCGTAGTTCCCCAAGAAACATTATTGTTTGACGGCAGCGTTCAAGAAAATATTGCCCTAACCAATCCCGATGCCACAACCGAAGAAATTATCGAAGCGGCTCAGGTTGCGTGCGCCCACGAGTTTATCATGAACTTACCAAACGGTTACAACACGCGGGTGGGAGAACGGGGTTCTGCACTTTCAGGTGGACAACGACAAAGAATTGCGATCGCTCGTTCAGTTTTACAACGACCAAAATTATTAGTTTTAGATGAGGCAACTAGTGCATTAGATTATCCCACAGAACGGCAAATATGTCTCAACTTAGCCAAAGCATTCAAGGGCGATACAGTATTTTTTATTACCCACCGACTGAATACTGTCAGTAATGCAGATATGATTGTTGTGATGGATAATAGCAGAGTTATAGAACAAGGTAGCCATCAAGAATTAATGGCTACTAAGGGTCATTATTATTACCTGTATCAGCAACAAGATGTAAACTTGTAATTAGTCATTCTTGAGGGCAAAGGTTTTTGGCATCGGGAAACATTGCCCAACCCACAAAAAATTCAAAATCCAAAACCCAAAATCGTTATGACTCAACTTAATGGGAATCACCTCAACGGCAATCACAAAAATGGAGTGAAGCACGATTCACAGATACTGACAAAACAACAAAAAGCTGCTCAAGAGTCTTTAACTAGCTTAAACAATCTGGAATTTGAGCAATCTATTGTCTTGCGCCAATCTCCCATTTGGTCGCGTACAATCATGATTACACTAGTGGGGCTAGCCTGCTTTGGTATTGGTTGGACTTATTTTGCAAAAATTGAGCAAGTAGTGCCAGCAACCGGGCAATTAAAACCCCAAGGAACAGTCAAAGAAGTTCAAGCTCCTGTGAGTGGAGTGGTGAAAACAGTTAATGTAAAAGATGGACAAGAAGTGAAGCCAGGTGATTTACTGCTAACTTTTGATTCCATAGCCTCTGTTGCCGAATTAAATTCTTTGAATAAAATTCGCCTTGCATTAATGAAAGAAAATCAAATTTATCGGCGATTGATGAATGCAAGTACTGCCAATGGCTCGGAAATGTTATATTTGCGCAGTAACTTGCCACAAGAAACTGCTTTTCTGTTGAAAAGTCGGGCAGCATTAGTAGCAGAAAATGAATTATTCCGCACTCAATTAAAAAATTCTGGTCAAGATTCTAGAGTAGGGATTGATGAACAACAACTTCTACGAGTTGCCAAACAAGAATTAGACTCTCGGTCTTCCGCAGCGCGATTAGAAGTAGAAAAGACAAAAAAACAACTGATTCAAAATCAAATTAAGCTAGAAGATAGTAAATCAAGTTTAGCCATTCAAGAGGGGATTTTAAATAAGCTGAAGATATTAGCAGAAGAAGGTGGAATTTCTCAACTTCAGTATCTCAATCAGCAACAAGAAGTTCAAAACCGCACGGCAGAAGTAGCGCAACTAGGTGAAGAACTAAAACGCCTCCAGTTTGATATAGAAAAAGGACAACAAGAGTTAAGCAATACGGTGGCTGTTTCTGATAAAAACATTTTGGATAAGATAGCCCAGAACAAACAGCAGATTGCTACAATCGATAGCCAATTCATGAAAGTTGTGCTGGAAAATGAGCAGCGTTTGGCAGATGTCAATAGTAAAATATCTCAATCACAGTTAAACGTTAAATATCAAGAACTCCGCGCACCTGTAGCTGGAACAATTTTTGATTTGCAAGCAAAAAATCCCGGATTTGTCGCAACTCCAACTACAAAACTGTTGCAAATTGTCCCCAAAGAAAACTATATTGCTGAAGTTTTTATCACTAACAAAGATATTGGATTTGTGCGAAAAGGTATGAAAGTAGATGTCAGAATTGACTCCTTTCCTTACAGCGAGTTTGGCGATATTAAGGGAAAAGTGACTGAGATAGCTTCAGACGCATTACCGCCAGACCAAACCCATCAGTTTTACAGGTTTCCGGCAAAAGTCTCATTAGACAAACAATCCCTAGTGATTAAGGATAAAAAAGTTAACTTGCAATCAGGTATGTCTATCAGTGCCAATATAAAAGTGCGCGAAGAACGGACTGTGCTTAGTTTATTCACTGAAATGTTTACCAAGCAAGTTGATGCTCTTAAACAGGTACGATGAAGAGGGTAAAGTTAAAAAATCGCAGTGACTTCACAAGGAGAGTTGCTGCTTTACTAAGTACTAATGTACTAAGTAATTTTTCCTCTCTCAGCACTCAATACTCTTGATGATGGTTAATTCTCAACGCATCGAACCCGCTCCCGGACAAGAATCAGTTTGGGATTATCCCCGTCCTCCTCTTTTGGAGGACACAACCAAACATATCCAAATAATCTTTAACGGAGTAGTAATTGTAGATACTCACAGCGCCAAACGTGTTTTAGAAACCAGTCATCCTCCTTCTTACTACATTCCCCCAGCGGATATCAAAATGGAATATCTACAGATGACTCCGCAATCTAGCTTTTGTGAGTGGAAAGGAAGTGCTGGTTACTACACAATCCGAGTTGGTGATAAACAAGTCCATAATGCTGCTTGGTTCTACCCCAAACCCACACCAGCCTTTGAATCTATCAAGGACTATGTAGCTTTTTATGCTCATTTAATGGATAAATGCTACGTTAATGACGAAGAGGTTCAACCACAACCAGGTAACTTCTATGGCGGTTGGATAACCAGTGATATTGTTGGGCCATTTAAAGGCGCTCCTGGTACTTGGGGATGGTGAGTCAATTTTGGATTTTAGATTTTGGACTTGTCGTAAGGTTCAGTCTAACGATTTTAAATTTTAAATAATAAAATCTATCAATGTAGGTTGGGTTGAACGGCAGTTCAACCCAACTTACTACTAATAAACTGAGTTTTTCGGATTACTAAATTGATGTTCTGGCTACCTAGAAGCTTTTCTTTCAAACATCAAATACGTGCCTCCTAATCCTTCCACAATTGTGCGTGTATTGGCAATCATCATTTTCTGATAAGTGTCCGCGTCGCTTCCTGGTTCACCAAGTCCCTCAGCGTACAGCTTTCTGTCAGAAATGTTCACTTCAGCTTCTGTGGCTACAGATTGAATCAAATTAGGATTAATTTCCACTTCAGCAAAAATTGTTGATACTTTAGCCCGTTTGATGTTTGTAGCTAACTTATTGACTCGTTCGGTTGTCAGCTTTTCTTTAGTACTAATACTTTGCAATCCTCCTGTCAATGAAATACGGTATGCTTTGGCGTAATAACTCAGTGCATCAGAGGTTGTAACCAACTTACGTTCTTTGGTAGGAATACTGGCAATTCTTGACTTAATCCAGCTATCTAGTTGAGTAAGTTCATTGGTAATTTTTTTAGTATTACTGCTATAAGCCTCTGCATCACTAGATTGTAATTTTCTCAAATTACTATTAATTACCTCCACCATTCTGATAGCATTTTTGGTATTGTGCCAAACATGAGGATCGGTTACATTCTTACCATCTACCTGAAATTTTTGTGGCTTAGGTACTGCCAGTTGAGCGACGGCTATTTTTGGTGTAGGGTTTTTAGTCGCTTTAATTAACTCGATCAGATTTGGTTCCAAATTGTAACCATTATAAAGAATAAGATTAGCTTGTTCAATGGCTTTACGATCTTCCGGTTTTGGTTTATAAAATTGGGGGTTGGTAGAAGGGGAAATTAAGCAGGTGAGGTTAACTGTATTTCCAGCAACCTGCCTGGTTAAGTCACACAGTACGCTTGTAGTCGCTACAACTTGGGGAAGATTCTCATTTATCTGGGTGTTAGTCTGAGTGAATGTAGTTCTTACAGCTTGATTTCCACACCCAACAAATCCAATTGTCAAAGCAGCAAGAATAGTTGGGAAGAAATTATTCAATGGTGATTTTTTTGACATCCTCAACTCCTACTGGATGTATAAAAAAAGATAATCATTATTGGTAAAGTATTAGTAAAATACCAAAGGAAAGTCTTCAGCGGGGAAGAGATTAAGGGCTGAGGGGAAAGCCTTCGGCAAAGAAAGGGGTAAAGGTTAAGGGAAGAGGAATTAATAGACTTTCTCCTTTATCACTTATCTGTTTCCCAAGTCCACACCCAGCAATTTTTGGTTGGCGATGATCTACTAGTGAGGTTTTTACAGGCAAAATATTAGTTAACTGCACACGACAGACTGGAAAACAGGTAAAGGTAGGAGCACAATAATAAAGGCAATGCTGGGGAGTCTCCAAGGAGTGTAGTGTAGTTCTCTCACCATCTGTTGAAGGGTCTATACCATTGTGCTTACATCCCACAAAGCTCGCAAATTGACTAGGATTATCAGGTTAAGGAGTGGGAAGTAGTAATGATGGGGCTTATGGAGCATACGGGTTGATTTCGCAAACCGAGTTGTGAATCTAAGGCAATTGTAGCTGTGGTTTTGCGAGGTGTAGACATATCATTGTTACAAAATTGGCAAATTGGCGATTTTTTAGCTATCAGCCTTTGTTAGACTAATTTTCACGTAGTCAAGTCTTTCAATATCGCTTAGAGCATTATCTAACTACTTTTTATTGTCAGAATCCAGGATGTACTTTGTGCCATCAATTTTATCCTCTAGTTTCTTCATCATTAAATAAGAGCGAAATCAAGTATATAGAACAATTCCTCAAAGCTAATATTGGTCAAGATAAACAATGGTAATTTTAGTTGTCATAATTAACACCCTGATTTCACTGGTACTACTCTATGTGGCTTGGCGGGTGTGGCAACTTAAGCAGCAGTTAGCATATATAGCAGATAGGTTAACCGCCTATGAAAGTTGTACTAATGCAGCACTGAATAAAGCACCCGAAAATATTTATCTCAGCCAACAGAATATTTATAACTTACGGCAGAGAAATCAAGCACTACAAATACAAATTCAACAAGTGCGGCAAATTATCAGTCTACTTTTGCTAGGACGGCAAATCTGGCAGCGTTATTTTCTGAAGCTAGAGTTAATATCTCGGAAAAGAACAGTTGCAAAATGAGTTATGTCAGATTCACACGAACATTTATTGAAAGCGGCGGGAAACTCTATCCCGCAAGTGGCGTGGAGAGGAATAGCCGCCCCGCCGCTTGGGGCATTGGGCATTGGGCATTGAAGACTCTTCCCCATGCCCCATGCCCAAAAACTCCATCCCGCAAGTGGTGTGGAGTTTTAAATTATAAGTAATTAATAGTTTTGATATTAATGAATAAAAGCAACATTTCTGGCTGATATTTTGTCACCATAGATTAACTGAATAAAATCGGTTGAGTCTTACAAGGAGAGAAAACCCACCTAAAATGGGTGTAAGGAGAGAAACAATAACATGTCTAATAACCGTTCTGGAGTATTTTTTGGCGGTTTGATGCTGGGAGCTACAATCGGTGCTTTGACTGGTTTACTCGTGGCTCCACGCACAGGGCGCGAAACGCGTAAAATTTTGAAAAAATCTGCTAATGCTATCCCAGAATTGGCAGAAGATTTATCAATGAGTGTGCAAATTCAGGCAGATCGTCTCTCTGCTAGCGCACTGCGAAACTGGGATGAGACTTTAGATCGATTACGGGAAGCGATCGCAGCAGGTGTAGATGCCAGCCAGCGAGAAAGCCAAGTCTTGAAGCGACAAACATCTGTTGAAGACTCAGATTCGCTTCCCCAGCCATTAGAACGCTCATAAATGACATAACCGTGATTGAACCCCTGTTTTGGTTGGGACTTTCCTTAC
The DNA here is from genome assembly GCF_034530775.1 of Nostoc sp. DedSLP04. NCBI lineage: Bacteria > Bacillati > Cyanobacteriota > Cyanophyceae > Nostocales > Nostocaceae > Nostoc > Nostoc sp. DedSLP04. The sequence goes on from NZ_JAVRCL010000001.1 coordinate 255,896, forward strand.
TTTTAGTCGCTACAAGCTTGACTGCGGTTTTAGTGGCGGCGATACCGGCTTTGCAGGAGTTAGCACGCGCGGCTCGCAGTGCAGAAAAGCTATTTGATACTCTCTCGCGGGAGTTACCACCCACTCTAGAAGCTATCCGCGTGACTGGCTTAGAAATCACTGACTTAACTGATGATGTCAGTGAGGGCGTAAAAAGTGCTAGTCAAGTCGCGAAGCAAGTTGACCAAAGTCTTGATACTGCAAGAAAACAGGCTCAAAATCTGCAAGTAGGTACGCGCAGCATTTTTATTGGCGCGAAAGCTGCTTGGAAAAACTTCACGCGCCAAAAACCCGTAAGGCGGACGAGCGATCGCTTACCAACCAATGAAAAACCACCACTAACGTTGCGAGAACGAGAAGTGTTAAGGCAAGAAAATCGCCGAATCAAAGCAGAAGTGTACCGCGCTAATGACGGTTATAACGATGCCACTAGCTGGGAAAACAATTTTGATGACGAAGATTGAATTAGGGCATAGGGCATAGGGCATTGGGCATAGGGCATTAGGCATTGGTATTTGAAAACTTTTTCCTAGTCCCTAGAGCGTGTTTTCAAACCCCAAATTAGACTTAATTGTAGGTTGGGTTTTGTTCCTCAACCCAACATTGACATTGTTTTGTTGGGTTGCTCTTCCCTACAGGGACACTACGCGAACGATTAACCGAATCTACGTTTCCTGCCCCATGCCCAATACTCAAAAACCTTTTGCTTTGATCCCCTAGATTAGAGTAAAGTAAACAAGTGTAAAGGACTATCATTTTTCTAGTACTCTTTTAAAACAACTTGTTCGCTTTTACCGTTAATATTTGTATAAAAACGTCCATGCAATCTTGTTTTTGGCGACGAATTCTAGTATCTATTGCAGTATTTTTCCTGGCTGGGTCAATTTGGGTGATGCATTCTCCCCCAGCATTGGCTTATGACAATCCTGAGTTACTTCCTGACACCTTTACCCCAGTTGTAGATTTAGCTAAATCTCTGCCTGTACTGCAAGAAGAAAAGCTTGTCAAAGATTTAGAGCAGTTTGAAGCCGATACAGGCTGGAAATTGCGAGTCTTAACCCAATATGACCGCACCCCAGGTCGCGCGGTGATCAAATATTGGGGTTTGGATGACAAAAGTATTCTACTCGTTGCCGATTCTCGTGGCGGTAACATCCTCAGTTTTAGCGTCGGCGATGCTGTTTATAAACTTTTACCCCGGACTTTTTGGATAGAACTGCAAACTCGCTTCGGTAATTTGTATTTTGTCCGCGAACAAGGCGAAGACCAAGCCATTCTACAAGCCTTAGAATCCGTTAAAGGCTGTTTGCTCAAAGGGGGTTGTAATGTTGTCCCCGGACTACCACGAGAGCAGTGGATTCTCACCTTGATTACCTCAATTATTGGTGGGGTGATTTGTGGATTTGCAGCTCAACCCCGCCAAAAAGGACAAGTTTTTGCTTGGCAATGGGCTTTAATTTTCTCACCTTTATGGGGAATCTTGTTTATTGCCTTCGGCATTGGGCCCGTTGTGACACGTACAAGCGACTGGTTGCCTTTAGTTCGCAATATCTCTGGGTTTCTCATTGGCGTCTTGGTTGCCTACCTATCTCCTATTTTCAGCCGGTCTTCTTCTAGTAATGAGTTATGAGTGAGTAGTTAGGAATGAGTAGTTTAATTAACTTATAACTCTTAACTCCTAACTCTTAACTCTCTGAAGCTGATAAGCTGAAAGCTAATATTTGAGAAGCTCAACAAAAATGGAATGGCACGTAACTGATGCTCAAAGTTTAGCAATCATTGATAGTGAAATTGGCGATCATGTCTTTTCACCCGCAGAGTATGAGATTGTGCGTCGGGTAATCTACGCCACGGCTGACTTTGAGTATAAGTCTTTGATTCGCTTTTCTGAGCGTGCCTTGCAAGCTGGAGCAGCAGCGCTAGCCGCACGTACCACGATTGTGGTAGATGTCCCGATGGTACAAGTAGGTATTGCCTACGATATTCAAAATACCTTTGCGAATCCAGTGTATTGCAGCATGGAAGCTCTCACACGCCCTCAAAAAGAAAAGACTCGCGCAGCATGGGGAATAGAAACCTTAGCAAAGCGTTATCCAGAGGGAATTTTTGTGGTGGGTCAAGCACAAACGGCCCTGACTGCACTGCTGGATTTAATTGAACTTGAGGAAATTAGACCTGCTTTAACGATCGCAACTCCAGTGGGATTTGTAAATGTTGATGAAGCTAAGGAGCGTTTACAAGACTCTCTAGTACCTCACATTATAATTGACGGCCGCAAAGGAAATGCAGTTGTAGCAGCTGCGATCGTTGATGGGTTGGTAGACTTAGCTTGGCAAGCCTATGGACAAGATGGAAATCGGGGGAGCTAGGAAAGTCGACTCTATTATTATATTTTGTATCCAAAAGAGTATTCATCAATCATTGAATATCCTGATATTTTTCTGAAGTCGTGCCGTTCAAGGAGCCTTTTCTTGTGGTAATTCAAGGTTTCAATTTAAGTGCATATCTTACAATTCCTGTGGTATTAAGTCTTTTGGCTGATGGAGAGGGAATAAAAGTATCTTTAGTTAAAAACGTTCGTCAGGTATCTACTAACAAGGAAATTATTTTATCCAACCGTCAGCTAATCAGTATTAGGGCAACTCCAAAAACATACTATGTTAGTGGTGTTGGAAATGACACAAATAGCGGACTCTCTATTTCATCCGCCTTTAGAACAATTCAAAAGGCAGCAAATCTGACTAACCCTGGCGATACAGTATTGATTATGAACGGAGTGTACACAAATTTAAGAAAAGCTGGTAGTGCAGTAAGTATTAGACGTTCTGGAACTGCAAATGCATGGATTAAGTATAAAGCATATCCCGGTCATTTCCCAAAAATTCAGCACAATACATGGAACGGTATCTCGATTTCAAATGGAGCTTCATATATCGAGATAAATGGGCTGGAGGTAATAGGAAATAATGCCAATATAACCCTTGATTATGCGATGAGTCAGAAGACTAACAAACAAAACCCGCTAACAAATGGAAACTGCATCAGTGTGGATGGACGAACAAATGGTCATAGTCACCATATACGTATTGTCAACAACAAAGTACATAAGTGTGGAGGAGCAGGCATTTCCGCTATTCAATCGGATTATGTAACAATAAATAATAACGAAGTGTTTGATAATGCCTGGTATAGCGTTTATGGTAACAGTGGCATTTCAATTTTGAATAGTTGGAACTCTGACAAGAAGCGGGGATACAAGATATTTGTTACTAACAACAAAACCTACAACAATCGTATGTACATCCCTTGGATTGCAGTCGGAAAGATCACAGACGGTAATGGTATTATTATCGATAGTTCTAGAAACGATCAAAATAACTCCAAATTGGATGCATATAAAGGATACACTTTAGTTCAAAATAATCTTGCATTTAATAATGGTGGGTCGGGTATTCATGCATTTTTAAGCGAGCATGTTGATATTGTAAATAACACAGCTGTTTTAAATAATCAAAGTCCAGAACTTAATGGCGGGCAAATATTTGCTTATACATCATCTGATGTCAGAATTCTTAGGAACATTCTTTATGCTTTCCCTGGAAAAAATATTAATAATAAGACTAAAAATAAAAACGCTGTTTATGATTATAATATTTACATGAATAGCTCTAAAATAAATGTTAAAGGGCCTCACGATATTGTTGCAGGCTCACAATTTTTAAGCAAGTATCCCACTCTAAAAAAAATATCTGGCAATTGGAAATCGCGGTTAGATAGACAAAATCCGCCGACACGGCCTTATGTAGAATCTAAGTCGGCAGGTTTTGCCTGTGGGACAGTGACTTATCGCTTGCAAGGAAAACTCATCAAAGTGGGATGCTCTCGTTAGCAATCAGGCAGGAAAGATTTATCCCGAATTTAAATGCTCTAACCTCTTGGACAACCATTGAGAATTTTTGCAGTTGAGAGCAACCTGCCGAGATATTGGCGATATTTAGCTCGTAATCTCGTAATTATTAAATGATTTGAACCCTACATAGATGCAAGGTGTAGGTCGTCTAGTAATCACTTCTTCAATCCTCTACTCTACGACGCCGCCGACGCGGCTTTTGTTGTTGGTCTTCACGCAAGCGACGACCGACTTCGTTAAAGAAATCCCGACGCAGATAAGGATAATCGCTAACCCACAGGTCACGATTGGGAAAGTATATATCGCTAAATTCATCAATACTGCTCAAATCTGGGCGATTTGACATCACTACCATTTCTGCAATTTGACCGCGAGTAATAACTTTGTGGGCAGGACGTAATGGCGCTACAAACTCAATGCTAAATCCTGTGTCATCACCTACCTCTAAATTTATCTGTTTTTCTCGGTTTTCTACAATCACCAATTCGCCTTTGTTGTTGACTGTTTCGGTTTTACCTATCAACTGGTCTGTAATCCACCAATCTAGGACTCGACCACGGAAAAAGCCGCCGTACTTATAACGACGGCATTGTAAATTCCGCATACTTGCTTGAAACACTGGATACCACAGCCAAAAAAAAGCGCTAATTACCCCTAGTACAAATACTATTGAAGCAAACTCAAGCTTGAAAATAACTGTTACAAGCAAAATAACAACTACCGCAACTACAGAAATTAACAGCCGTTGCAAAAAATTTGAGAATTTCCCCCAGTAGTACTTGTACTGCAAACCAGTGGCAATTAGGGGGACAACTTGTTCAAATTTCTGGCGAGTCAGTGGTACTAACATGAGTGCTAAGTAATGAATGCCCAATAGTGAGTTTAAAGTATCTTTTCTAATCCATATACTAACGACTTTAGCGCTAAGACTTTGCGAATCGCTAGTAGCACTCCTGGCATATAACAAGCGCGATCGCTCGTATCATGTCGTAAAGTATAAATCTGCCCTGCTGCGCCAAAAATCACTTCCTGATGGGCAATCAATCCCGGCAAGCGGACGCTATGAATTCTAATTCCTTCATCTGCGATACTGCCCCTGGCTCCTGGTAATTTCTCCGTTTCTTCTACAACAGCAGGGTTAAAAGTTTTACCCAATTCTCCTAATAACTGCGCTGTTTGAATGGCAGTACCACTGGGTGCATCAGCTTTTTGGTTGTGATGCAGTTCGATAATTTCCACATGGTCAAAATATTTTGAGGCTGCGATCGCAGCTTGTTGCAACAGTACCATGCCAATGGAAAAATTAGGAATAATTAGGCAACCAGTGCTAGCTTTGTCGGCAAAATCTGCCAAATCTTGAATTTGTTCTGGACTTAACCCAGTAGTGCCGACTACAGGACGAATACCGTAAGCGATCGCACTGCGAATATTGTCATAAACTGAATCGGGATGGGTAAAGTCTACAATCACCCCTGGAGGAGACTGTCTGTCACCAGCCACATATCCCAACATCGGTTCTAATTGATTGGTAATTGGCACTTCCAGAGGTTCGCTTAAACCCGCCAACTCCCCGGCATCTTTATCTTGATGTTCTAAACTGTAGTCAATTGCACCCACTAGGTTTAAATCAGGCGCTTGTGCCACCGCCTTAACCACTTCACGGCCCATTTTGCCAGCAGCACCGTTGACAATAACCGGGATAGGAGCTTGATTCGTCATAGGTCGAGAAATACTTTTTGAGTCAACAAAGGAATTGTAAAGACTTTCGCGATCTAGTAGCTAGCTTCTCAAATCTCTGGCTTAATTCCACCTACCCTGAATTGTGCAGCTAATCGCTTAGTTTTTCTACTCCCCAAAACATCGGTTCTCGCTTTCATTGCACTATCCACCCAGTAACCCGTTTTATTTGCCGATCGTACTGTTTTGATAAGTATTCCTTATAAATTATATTAGCCTTTGTTTGTCAAGTCTAATTGACCATTTGTAATATTATTGTTATATTTCTTTACATAGCTTAGTAAAGCCCTAGAGTAAGCTGCATAGCTAAAATTGCACCTTGTCTATTACCTATATAGTTTTGGTTGCATTGGGTGTTAACTAAGAAAAACAGACTTCGGTTTTGCAATATCCCATCGACATTTGGACTTCTCCCATTTACCTCGGCTATCAAGTCGGGGTTTTTTATGTTCTCGATTATTTCCTTATTTCTTTAACTTTCCTCAGCAAATGGAATAGGGCGATCGCTACATCGTGCAGGAGTTTCTAAAATATAATTTTCTTCAGCACAGATTTGACGTAATTCTGCAAAAGCGTCTGCGAAGGAAGAGACTTTTTGTTGCTGATGCCAAGCAAGGAAGGCTTGAAAAAGTTTAAGTTCTACGATCGCAGCAACTAATTTGTCCTGCTTGAAGATTAATTGAGGTTCTGATGCGATCGCATCAATCACCTCTAGCAGTTTTTGTTGTGCTTCGTCAAGTTTCCAGTTCATTTGTTTTAAATGTTGGACTGCTGATTATAACTTAACGTAACTTTAGATATCGCTTGGCATAAACCCAGATAATCTTGATTAATGTGCGATCGCGGCAATTATTCCGGCGTTAGCAAAGCTTAACGTACCCCTACGGGGAAGCAAGCTACGCGTAGCGTCTCGCAGAGAAGTTATCGCTTTTGCTGTTCTACTTGCTGGACTTGTGCAACATCTAAATCCAAGGCCTGCGCTATCTGTTCTACAGTTAAACCCAATGCTAAAAGTTTAGGTACAGCTTCTAATTTTGCTTCTAAACGTCCTTCTTGGTAAACCCGCGTTTGCTTTAAATCGCTTAAGCCAAACATTGCTTCTATCTCCTTGCGACTCATTTTGGGAAATTTATAAACTAGGATTGTCTCAATCAATTCTAATAATTGTTTTTGTGGAAGTTGCAAATTTAATGCTTGCTGGGTGCGGTTGATTAATTCCTTGGCGCTGTTAATGGCTGTATCTTCGTCTTCAATTACTAATTTTATCGTAGCAATGCCTATTGGTAAGGATGCAGTTGAGCCTAATTCATCTAAGTAAATTCTACTGATACGCTGGCTGTGGAAGAATTCTATGAAATCTTCTTTCTCACCTATATCTATATCTCTGCTGGGATAAATCACCACTCCTCGCCAAGGATTTTTGCGTCTATTTTGGCGTAAGTATAAAGAAATTTCTGATACTAAGCGTAAGTAAATCTCTATGTCTGGTTGAAATTGAACCTCGACAAAATAAATCGGCACTTCTCGATCTTGGATGGGCAGAAATACACCATCAATTCTGAAAGCTGTTTGTTTGACTTCAACTGAAGAAAATTGGTAGAGATTCGCTGTCTCGCCTGAGTTGCCAATCAGTTCAAAGAAGATATGGGGAAATTCTTGAAACAGACGATAAAAGATGCTGTCAGTTTTCACACTTATATTTGCTCAATTAAAGTCAATATCACCAAAGTCTTGTAATTGAATAAGCATCAAATGCTGTATGTGCACTAACAATTGGAATATTCTCTACTATACGATTGAGAGCGTGTTTAACTTCGCCAACAAATGCGTCTCCTATATCGAGGCTAATATGAGCCAACCATATTGATTTTAGTTTAGGTTACTTCTTCTGTATTCAGATAAATACTCAAAACAGCGATCGCAGCACTCACTACTTTAGCCGCCAAATTTTGATGGTCTTGTCATCACTACCACTAACAAGGGTTTTGCCATCTGGGCTAAAGGCGACGGAAATAACCCCCTGAGAATGCCTATTGAGAGTGCGGATTTCTTCTCCTGTTGCCAGATTCCACAATTTGATGGTGTTGTCAGCACTACCACTGGCAAGGGTTTTGCCATCTCGGCTGATGGCGACGGAAAAAACCCCGTCAGAATGCCCTGTTAGGGTGCGGATTTCTTCTCCTGTTGCCAACCACTGGCAAGGGTTTTGCCATCTCGGCTGATGGCAACGCAAATAACCCCGTCAGAATGCCTATTGAGGGTGCGGATTAGCTCTCCCGTTGCCAGATTCCACAGTCTGATGGTGTTGTCAAGACTACCACTGGCAAGGGTGTTGCCATCTGGGCTGATGGCGACGGAATAAACAAAGCTAGAATGTCCGGTGTTCGCGTAGCGTTCCGAAGGAAGGGTGCGGATTTGCTCTTTGGTTGCCAGATTCCACAGTTTGATGGTGTTGTCAGCAATACTAGCAAGGGTTTTGCCATCTGGGCTGATGGCGACGGAATAAACCGAGTTAGAGTGCCTTGTGAGAGTGCCTATTTGTTCTCCGGTTGCCAGATTCCACAGTTTTATGGTGGTGTCAAAACTACCACTAGCAAGGGTTTTGCCATCTGGGCTGATGGCGACGGAATAAATCAAGCCAGAATGCCCTGTAAGGGTGCGGATTAGCTCTCCTCTTGGGATATTCCACAGTTTGATGGTACTGTCAGCACTACCACTTGCAAGGGTTTTGCCATCTGGACTAATGGCAACAGAATAAACCCCGCCAGAATGCCTTGTGAGAGTTCTTTGTAATAAAACTCCGCTTGGTATGCTGGCAATTATAGATATCGGATTAGTTGGAAACAAGCCATAGCGAACAGAACCATAGATTTGAGTTCCAACTATTGTAATAGCAGCACCCACCAATAATCTTGTTCTCCAATTAATATTTTGTCTAGATGGCTTTTGTAGCGGTACTTTTGGCTTTACTGGTGCTGGTGATGTTCCAGTTTGATGCTGATGAAGCAATGTAGCAGGGAATGATGATGCTGGTTGATTTTCAACTACTGGCTGAGTTGGGTGTACTGTTGAAAGTGATGGTGACGGTGAACTAAAATCCTGTAAAACTTCCTCAGCAGATTGGTAACGTTGCTGATAATCTGTTTGCAGTAACTTATCAAGAATCTTCTCCAATTCGCTGCTTTGTGGTTGTTGCAAATGCTGCCGCCAAGAAGAAACCCACCCATAACCTTGTTGTTCCCACATTATCCAAGGGTGAATTCCACTCAGTAAGTGAAAGCAAGTTGCACCAACACTATATAAATCACTTGCTGGATAAGCTTTACCATCCTGTATTTGTTCTAATGGCGCATAACCAGGGGAACCAATTCTTGTTACTGGGTTAGTGATAACTGTCATGGTGAGTTGCTTGGAAATCCCAAAATCTATCAACACTAACTTGCCGTCAGTGCTGCGACGAATGATATTTTCTGGTTTGATATCGCGGTGAATAACTTTGTGCTGATGAACCTTTTTCAGGATATTTAATAAATCAAGCAAAACTTCCCAGATTTTTTCTTCGTTGAAAGTTCCCTGTTGTTTTAATTCAGCTAATAAATTCTGCCCGTTGATAAACTGCTGCACTAAATACAGATTATTTTCTTCTTCAAAGTACGCCAACAGCGTCGGAATTTGCGGATGTTCTCCTAGTTGTTGCAGTCGCCTTGCTTCTTGCTCAAATAGTTCTGTGGCTTTGTTTATTGCCGCAGTTCCCTGCACTCGTGGCGCAAATTGCTTGATAACACAATATTCATTCAGCTTGTCTAAATCTTTTGCTAAATAGGTGTTAGCAAATCCGCCACTTCCTAGTAATTGAATTGGGCGATAGCGGTTTCTCAACACCACCAATCCTGTGCCGCAGTTAGAGCAAAACATTGTGCGATCTTGGATTGGGCGGATTATCGCAAGCTGGATTTAGGCAGCAGATCATAACTGTGCATCTATAAGCAAATGTAATTATTATCCCTTAGCTACAAGTTATTCCTTGGAGAAATTGCAAAAGATTAGATAAATTCAGTTATGGAAACTTCCTTTCTCTCACTTCCACAGCATAATCTTGTACAGCTTTGGTAATCGTCTCGCGCAAATTCGTGTAAACTTTGGCGAATGGTGGATGCTTCTGGGCAAGTCCGAGGATATCTGAGGTAACTAAAACTTGTCCATCGCAGTGAATTCCCGCACCGATACCAATTGTGGGAATACTTAATTTTTGTGAAATCTGCATTGCTAAATCTGCGGGGATATGCTCTAACACGAGAGAAAATACACCCGCTTGTTCGAGAGCGATCGCTTCAAGTAAAATCCTCTCACTGGCTTCTTGCGTTTTACCTTGTTGTCGCAAACCCAGTTGATGTATCGATTGCGGTGTCAAACCCACATGACCCATAACTGGAATTCCGGCTTCTACTAGACGAGCCACAGTTTCGGCCATTGCTGGATAGCCACCTTCTAACTTTACCGCTTGAGCGCCTGTTTCCTTTAGTACCCGCCCAGCTGAGTGCATCGCTTGTTGGAGACTTTCTTGATACGTTAGAAATGGTAAATCTACAACTACTAATGCCCGTTTAACCCCACGGCGTACAGCTTTAGCGTGGTATATTATTTCATCCAAAGTTATCGGCAGTGTTGTTTCATACCCTAAAACTACTGCCATAGAATCACCCACAAGGATTAAGTCTACACCAGCTGCGTCCAGGAGTTGAGCGATCGCATAATCCCAGGCAGTCAACGCCACAATTGAACGTCCCTGTTGTTTCCATTGAATTAATTGCTGGGTAGTGATTGCCATTGCCAATTTTAGATTTTAGATTTTAGATTTTGGATTTTTTGTCCTTTGTCTTCTGTCCTTAGCAAATGACTAATGACAAAGGACAAAGGACAAATGACTAATCATTTAACGGCGCGACTGAAAGCAATATGGGGTTTTGCACTGTCCGTTTTGGGCATTAACCACGCTAGACCTTCACTAGTACCAATCCATAATTTATTGCCGATGTCAGGTGCAAGGGTAAGAACCCGACTAGAAGGAAGTCCAGCAACTTCTGAGTCTAATACAGCTCCTGTATTTGGATTTAATCGTAACAAACCATTATTAGTCCCGACCCAGACGCTACCATCTTTCGCAAAACGTACTGCTGTCACGTCACGCCCACGCAAACGAGTTACAGACCGCAACACTGCACCAGTTTTTGGGTTAATAACTAGCAAATTATTCGGCATTCCCGCCCAAATTAACCCTTCTGGACTAATAGCTAAAGCTTGTACAGTCGTTCCTGGTAAATCGGCTATTCGCTTCATAATCGCAGCACTAGCAGTATTTACCCGCACCAATCCATCCAGAGTACCAACCCACAAATGACCTTCAGCATCTAAAGTCAGGGCGTTAGCACTGACACCAGGCAGATTTTTTAATGTTGTCATAATCAAGCCTTGGTCGGGACTAATGAGAGCTAAACCGCTATCGGTTCCAGTCCACAAATAACCCCGTTTGTCAAGTAACAGTGACAACACGCGTTTAGAAGGCAAAAATAAATTTTGCGCGGTGATTTCGTTAGTGCGGGGGTCAACTCGAACTAGTCCCTCATAACTTCCTACCCACAAACGTCCTACTTTGTCTTGGGCTAAAGCCCCAATGGCAACATTTGGTAAGCTAACACGAGAAATAATCTTGCCGGTTTTAGGATCGATCCGCGATAATCCCCGCCAAGAACCTACCCAAAGATTACCTGTAACATCTCCCAATAAATTACCAACACGATAATCAGTTTTTGGCGAATTTTCTTCAACTCCCCGCTCATCAGGCAAAGATTCTACTCGCGGTGGCGGTGCGGAAGCTGGGTAAGCGGGGGTTACATCAGATGAATTAATGTCAGGGGTTTTTTGCGCCCATCCCATATTTGGCAAAGCTATCGACCCCAGCAAGATAGAAGTAATTAATAAACTAGTACGCTTGTAAAACAATACCACGGTGACATTTCCTTTAAAGACAGTACCCATAGCATTTACCTAAACTGGCTTTGGGTTAATTTCAGTGTTCCCCTTGCTGGGATTTTTTAAACATTGGGGATTGGGGATTGGGGACTGGGGACTGGGGACTGGGGACTGGGGACTGGGGACTGGGGATTGGGGACTGGGGACTGGGAACTAGGAAATAAATATTTAGGAATACTTTCTCATTACCCAATACCCAATACCCAGTCCCCGAATATCATTAATGACATTTTGTAAAGCTTTTGTAACAAAAAGTTTAAATCTTTATGTAATAACAAAATTAAATAGATAAGTTAAAAACTTTCAAAGAATAACTTATCGAATTCTTGATATATTGTGAAACAAGTTACAAATTACGTGGTGTGCAATTCTTTTATCTTTTGCTCACCACTCTGCTAAATCTCTGTCAAGTAAATTCTTTTCTGGTATTTTTTCCATCAAAGGGAAAGATATAAGGAGTGTAAAGGCGGGAATGTGTGCCAGCCAGCCCAATCCCCTAAATACCCGAATTTATGGGGGAATTATCTAAATCAAGCCGCAAAGTGCGGAAGTTTTGGTGAAATTGAGAAGAGAAGGTTTAGTTGGGTGCGAAGAAGAGGTAAAAAAGAATTTTGATTTTTAGCAAGAGGGAACAGTAGAAGCGCTAGGTCGTGTACCCCTAGAAGGGGAAAACACTGGTGAGGAGGGCTACCACCGCTATCCATTGTGTCCGCCGCAAAAAAACTGCTAACCTTTGCCAAAGGCAACTCCTAACAAAAAATTTTTCCGATCTTCCCCTCGCTCAAGGGGGGCAAGAGCGGGGTGAGGGGAAGTTGCACAAAACGTGATTTGATAATTAACAAGAGTGATTTCAGGGAAGGATAAAATTATGTCTTACGCTCAAACGAAGACTCAGAGCAAATCTGGGTATCAAGCCGGGGTTAAAGATTACAGACTAACTTATTACACACCGGATTACACACCAAAAGATACCGATCTTCTAGCTGCGTTCCGTATGACACCTCAGCCTGGTGTTCCTCCCGAAGAAGCAGGTGCGGCTGTTGCGGCTGAATCCTCCACAGGTACTTGGACAACTGTGTGGACAGATTTGCTCACCGACCTCGATCGCTACAAAGGTCGTTGCTACGACATCGAACCAGTTCGGGGCGAAGACAACCAGTACATTTGTTACGTTGCCTATCCTTTGGACTTATTTGAAGAAGGCTCTGTAACCAACGTATTGACCTCAATTGTCGGTAACGTATTTGGTTTCAAAGCTCTACGGGCACTGCGTCTAGAAGACATCCGTTTCCCAGTAGCTTACATCAAGACCTTCCAAGGGCCTCCTCACGGTATCCAAGTTGAGCGCGACAAGTTAAACAAATACGGTCGTCCTTTGTTGGGTTGTACCATTAAGCCCAAATTGGGTCTTTCCGCTAAGAACTACGGACGCGCTGTATACGAGTGCTTACGCGGTGGTTTGGACTTCACCAAAGACGACGAAAACATTAACTCCGCACCATTCCAAAGATGGCGCGATCGCTTCTTGTTCGTCGCTGAAGCTATCAACAAATCTCAAGCAGAAACCGGTGAAATTAAAGGTCACTACCTAAACGTCACCGCTCCTACCTGTGAAGAAATGCTGAAGCGGGCTGAGTACGCTAAAGAACTCAAAATGCCCATCATCATGCATGACTACCTCACCGCAGGTTTCACCGCCAACACCACATTGGCTCGTTGGTGCCGCGATAATGGTATCTTGCTGCACATTCACCGTGCTATGCACGCTGTAATTGACCGTCAAAAGAACCACGGTATTCACTTCCGTGTATTGGCTAAAGCTCTACGTTTGTCTGGTGGCGACCACATCCACACTGGTACAGTAGTTGGTAAATTAGAAGGTGAGCGCGGCATCACAATGGGCTTCGTTGACCTGTTGCGTGAAAACTACATTGAGCAAGACAAGTCTCGTGGTATTTACTTTACCCAAGACTGGGCTTCTCTACCTGGTGTAATGGCAGTTGCTTCTGGTGGTATCCACGTATGGCACATGCCCGCGCTAGTAGAAATCTTTGGTGATGACTCCGTACTACAGTTCGGTGGTGGTACTCTGGGACACCCTTGGGGTAACGCTCCTGGTGCAACTGCTAACCGCGTTGCCTTAGAAGCCGTTGTTCAAGCTCGTAACGAAGGCCGCAACTTGGCTCGTGAAGGTAACGATATCATCCGTGAAGCTGCCAAATGGTCTCCTGAACTGGCTGCTGCTTGCGAACTGTGGAAAGAAATCAAGTTCGAGTTTGAAGCAATGGATACCGTCTGATCTGGGTTAACAGTTAAGAGTTAAGAGTTAGAAGTAAAGACGCGACGCCAGTCGCTACAACGGTAAGGCAGCGCGGTTTTGGGGGCTTCCCCCATGAGCAGCTGCCTTGGAAACCCTCTTTTGGATGTCACCAGTTGCCTACAGCGCTGGATTCACCGCAACGCGCTGGCTCATTAATCGCGTCTGTACAAGAGTTAGGATTTGCATTAATTCATAACTCGTAACTCATAACTCATAACTCTTCAGGGCTGGGGTCAAGCATGAATCTTAAGCAAATTGCGAAGGACACAGCCAAAACTCTCCAAAGCTATCTGACTTATCAGGCTCTAAGGACAGTATTGGCACAGCTAGGTGAAACTAATCCGCCATTAGAACTTTGGTTGCATAACTTTTCGTCTGGCAAAATTCAAAATGGTGAGTCATTCATTGAGCAACTGTTGCGAGAAAAACCAGATTTGGCTTTGCGAATCATGACTGTCAGAGAACATATTGCGGAAGAAATTGCAGAATTTTTACCGGAAATGGTTCGCACTGGCATTCAGCAAGCCAACATGGAGCAGCGTCGCCAGCATTTAGAACGCATCACACTAATAGACACATCTAACCCCAGTCTGCAACCAGAACAGCAAACACCTTCAGATCGGGATTTGGATAACTTATCCAATTAGTTCGGTCAATCTACTAGTAAAAATCGCAACCCATTATCAAAAGCTATGCAAACTTTACCAAAAGAGCGTCGTTACGAAACCCTTTCTTATCTTCCCCCTCTGTCTGATGCTCAAATCGCTAAACAAGTCCAGTACATCTTGAATCAAGGTTACATTCCTGCGATCGAGTTTAACGAAACTTCTGAGCCAACAGAATTATATTGGACAATGTGGAAGTTGCCTTTGTTCGGTGCTAAATCTACTCAAGAAGTATTGAGCGAAGTTCAAGGATGCCGTTCTCAATTTAACAACAGCTATATCCGTGTTGTGGGTTTTGACAACATCAAGCAGTGCCAAGTTCTCAGCTTTCTTGTTCACAAACCCAACAGATACTAAGTCTAGTCAGTTGGAATTAATCATGGGATAGTTCAAGTCATTTGTTTGTCCCTGTATAGGAGAGGTAGAATTATCTGCCTCTCCTTTTTTTTCAAACAGAATTCAGGAGTCAGGCGATCCGCGAAGCGCAGTCAAGGTGAGCCAGGATTCAGTTGGGAATTCTGTAAACTGACGGATAGCGTAGCGTAAAGCCTTCTCCTGTCGGAGATGCTTTTCTACCAGAAGCGTCTTGATGACTACTGAATTTTGACTTTTGAATTCTTCTTCAAAATTAGACGTTAGGGAACATAAGCATTTATACTTCACCATCTAATACATTATCCGAAGCGTCCCGGTTGGTGGGAGAATAAAGACGAGAAATGATGCAAGCCTTGTGTTATCTCCAGCCCAAAGGAATCTGTAGAAATGTGGAAACGAATTGTATTAATTTTGCTATTGGTGTTGAGCTTCAGTCTGAGTAATTCGGATGTTGCGGCTGCGGCTGGACTCAAAAGCTTTGTAGACAGTGGTGATGGCTATCAGTTTTTATATCCTAACGGCTGGCTGCCAGTTAAAGTTGCCGATGGGCCAGATGTGGTTTTCCACGATTTGATTGAGGTGTCTGAAAATGTTTCGGTTGTGATTAGCCCAGTTCCTGAAGGCAAAACTTTGTCAGAATTGGGAACCCCAACAGAAGTAGGATACAAATTAGGAAAAGCAGCTCTTGCGCCTCCTGATTCTGGTCGTTCGGCTGAATTAGTCAATGCTGCCCAGCGAGAAGTAGACGGTAAAACATACTACCTTTTAGAGTATGAGGTTAAACTCCCCAATCAACAGGAACGACACAACATCGCCAGCGTTGCTGTGAGCCGTGGTAAACTTTTTACCTTCAACGCCTCAATTCCTGAAAAACGCTGGCAAAAAGTTAAACGAATGATTGATGAGGTTGTTAATTCTTTTTCTGTTTATTAATTAGGGAGTAGGGAATGGGGAATGGGGAATTGGGAATGGGGAATAAGAAAGAAACTTAATTACAATGCCCAATGCCCAATGCCCAATGCCCAATTAATAATTTTTCTAAAATCTCATGAAAATTCCACCTTTTGTACTTGCTTCAGCTTCTCCAGCCCGACGCCGCTTGCTGCAAACTGTTGGTATTGAACCAATAGTTCAACCTAGTGACTTTGATGAGTCGCAAATTGAACTAAGTGAACCAGCAGAATTGGTCAAAACTCTTGCCCAGTATAAAGCGGAAACAGTAGCCCCACAGTTTCAATCAGCTTTGATTATAGGTTGTGATTCAGTTTTGTCCATCAATGGTGAAATTTACGGCAAACCAGCAGACTTCTCTGAAGCGATCGCTCGTTGGCAGATAATGCAAGGTAACTTTGGCGACTTGTACACAGGTCACGCCTTAATTGATAATCAGCAAAACCGTACTTTAGTCAAGTCACAAGTCACAAGAGTTTACTTTGCTCAAATGAGCGAGAAGGCAATTAAAGCTTATGTTGCCACAGGTGAACCGCTCAAGTGTGCTGGTGCTTTTGCCATTGAGGGTTTTGGTAGTTTCTTTGTAGAAAAAATTGAAGGCTGCCACAGCAATGTAATTGGACTGAGTTTACCTCTGCTGCGGCAGATGTTAAGTGAATTGGCATACGATGTCACTGATTTCTGGCAGCAATAGTCATTTGTCATTTGTCATTTGTCCAAAGTGAATAACCAATGCCTAGTGCCCAATACTTCTCTACGAGAGGCTACGCCAACGACTACGCTCAGTACAAGTGCCCAAAGACCAATAACTAATAACTAAATTGCCTGATATTGAGTATTGCTTCGCCATGATCTGGAATCCAGGCTAGCCATTCATCTGCTGAAACCGGACACAATAAAAGTGCTTCGTCAAAACTAAAGGGGTTGGGAAGTTGCAAAAGGTTTACCCAAGTAGAAGCTCTTAACTGCTGCAAACCTTCCAGATTCTGTCTTTTTGGTTGCACAGCCAAATCTGGTCTACGAGAATCTAGTTTCATAGCTTTCTATTAGCCTTTACGAATGGGCTAATCCAAAATTAATTCTGTAACCTAGACTACAAAATAAATAATCCTTCTGAAAAGTATCTGTCTTATAAATTTACGTTGGCTGGGTGTAAGTGTTTGCTTATATTGCAGACCACAACAGGTATGGCACGACAGGTTGTAGACTGGCCACTAGATCGCATTCCCAACTAGAATATGTCATTTACTTCTATGCCCTCGCTGCGCGAGCAACAACATCCCCTAATTCGTCAGCTAGCTGATTGTATTGAGGCAGCTTGGCATCAGCACCTGGATTTATCCCCTTACCATTTGCCTAATGAGTTGGGGTATGTGGAAGGTAGACTAGAAGGCGAAAAACTGACGATTGAAAACCGTTGCTATCAAACGCCCCAGTTTCGGAAAATGCACTTGGAACTGGCAAAAATCGGAAATATGCTGGATATTTTGCACTGCGTCATGTTTCCTCGCCCAGAATACAACCTGCCGATGTTTGGTTGCGATTTAGTTGGGGGTAGAGGTCAAATTAGTGCAGCGATCGCAGACCTTTCTCCTATTCAAGCAGAACGCACCTTACCAGAATCTTATACTTCGGCGCTGACACAGCTAACAGTGCTTAACTTTTCCCAACCCCGTGAATTACCAGAATGGGGAAATATTTTTTCTGATTTTTGTATCTTTGTCCGCCCCAGTTCCCCTGAAGAAGAAACAATGTTTCTCTCGCGGGTGCGAGAATTTTTAGACATTCATTGCACCCAAGCGATCGCGTCACATCCTGTTTCAGTTGAACAAGTCACCCAAAATCTTGCCGGACAACACAACTACTGCACCAAACAGCAGCAAAACGATAAAACCCGCCGCGTACTTGAAAAAGCCTTTGGCCCAGCTTGGGCAGAAAATTATATGACCACAGTTTTATTCGACCTGCCAACTTAATCATCTCCTCCATCACCCTCATCTCTCCCATCTGTAGGCTCTGCTACGTTTTCAGCTAATGGATAAATGTAGAATTCATTCAACGAGAGTTTTATGGAGTTCCAAAACAGCAACAAGGAGAATAGTAAGGTCTTTGAAGCGAATATCACAAAATGGTTTGTTGTCTTGGTAGGTGCAAACAACTAGAGACAGCTAACTCATTGACCAGAAAGTTAAGGAAACTCTGATGTGATGTTAGGAATGTTCAAATTGACAGACATTTTTTAGTTAGTTAATCGTTGATTGACTTAAGGAAGACTAACTTTTTTAGCAAGATTGTGTCCAACAAAGGCAACAGTCTATTTTTGATATTTCTTTTCAATTTTGTGACCAACTATAGCCGTAGTAAATGTAGCAGTAAAGTAGCGCATCATACCAATTTAGAATTTTTTATAGAGACCTGATATATCGCGTCTCTATATCTAAATTCATACTGCTTGTGAATTCAGCTAACTTCCATTGCACTCATGTCTCAATAATACTCAGAGTTATTAAATAGTCAGCTACTATAGCGTTTCTGGGTTTCAATACAGACCTAACCCCCAGCCCCTTCCCTACGAGGGAAGGGGAGTAAGTAAGCTTCAAAGCCTCTCTCCTTTTAGGAGAGAGGTTTGGAGAGAGGTCAAAGTGTATTGCATACATAATGAGCGGCTATAGAAAACACCATTTTGTAAAGCCATAGTGTTGAACGTTCATCACACAATGGATTTTTAAGCCATACCCAGCTTGAAACCACTGTTGTTTGTCCTAACAGCTGGCTGTTGATTAAAAACCTTTTTATTTTTACTTCCATCAGCACAATTCAGGTAAATGGGCAACATACTATGTCAAGGGTGACTGAAAAGCCGAAACCAAGTGAACAGACACTAAATCATGAACAACCTAAGATTTGGTGGGGTATCGCTGTAGCCGTGCCAGTAGTAATCGCTGCTGGGATACTAGGTACGGCCAAAATCGAGCAGTTAAGAAAACTAACTACATCCGCACCCGTAATGCCATCTACCAATAGCATTAGTGCTGTAGGGCGTTTGGAACCGCGAGGCGAAGTTGTTAAATTGTCCGCCCCATCATCAGGATTAGCACCATCATCACGAATTCAGCAACTTCTAGTGAGAGAGGGTGAACGGGTAAAGCAAGGTCAAATTGTGGCAATTTTGGACAACCGCGATACCCAAGTAGCCGGACTACAAGAGGCAAAAGCGAAAGTCCAAGAAGCCAGTGCGAATTTAGCGCAAGTCAGGGCTGGCTCTCCAAGAGATATTCAAGCTCAAAGAGCAGTTATTGCTCGTCTACAAGCGCAGTTAATTGGCGAAAGGAATGCAGGGCAAGCAACGATCGCGCGGATTGCAGCTCAGTTAAGTGGTGATAAACTTGTCCAACAAGCAACCGTGAATCGCCTAGAAGCTGAACTCAGTGGGCAAAGAGATGCTCTCAGAGCAACGCTTGCACGTATTCAAGCCGAACAGCGCAATGCTCAAGTCGATGCCGGACGCTATGATTATTTATACAAAGAAGGTGCTATTTCTCAGCAAGAGCGGGACAGAAGACGCTTGAGTGCAGTAACTTCTAATCAACAGGTGGCTGAAAGCCAAGCTACCCTAAAGCAGACATTGGCAACTTTGCGACAGCAACTTGCCGAAGCCAGAGCTACCCAAATACAAAATTTAGCAACTTTGCAACAGCAGTTAATCGAAGCCAGAGTTAATCGTGATAAAACTTTAGCAACTTTGCAAAGACAAATCGATGAAGAAAAGGCCAAACTAAGCAGAATTTTAGATGTTAGTCCTACCGATGTGCAAGTAGCGCAAGCCCAAGTTAGCAATGCGATCGCAAATGTCAGAAAAGCCGAAGCAGAACTGAGATTGAGCTATGTTCAAGCACCAATCGCTGGAGAAATTTTAAAGGTTTACGCCAAATCAGGCGAAGCGATCGGCGCAAATGGCATTGCTGAACTTGGCCAAACCAACCAAATGTTTGTAATTGCTGAAGTCGCTGAAGACAGCATTGGTAAAGTGCGTCTTGGTCAAAATGCTACTATCACCAGTGATAACGGCGCATTTAACGGTGAATTAAAAGGGACTGTCACTGAAATTGGCAGAAAAATTGGTAAAAAAGATGTACTGAATACAGATCCAGCCGCAGATGTGGATGCCAGAGTAGTAGAAGTTAAAATTGCTCTGTCTCCAGAAGATAGCCAAAAAGTTTCTGGTTTAACTTACGCCAAAGTTCTTGTTGATATTAATAACTAATTAAGTTATAGGTGAGCAGCAATACCAATGTACAACTTGATATTTTGGATTGAAAATGCTCTTAATTACGAATTACGAATTACGAATTACGAATTATCTGAACTCTGCTTGGATGCCTATAAAATGAATCAAAAAATACCTCTTTCATGGCTACAACTGACAAGGGAAAAAACTCGCCTAGCTGTGGCATTAGCAGGAATTGCTTTTGCCGATATTTTAATGTTTATGCAACTCGGCTTTCGAGATGCTCTGTATTATAGTAACGTTAGATTCCATAACAGTTTGCAAGGCGATATTGTTTTAATTAATAGTCAATCTAACGCTATATTGGCGATGAGAAGCTTTTCTCAGCGACGGTTATATAAAGCTTTAGAATTACCCGCAGTTCAATCTGTACATCCGATCTATTTGGACTTTACAATCTGGAAAAATCCTGTAACCGGGCGTCCTCGGAGTATCCTAATTTTTGGAATGAACCCAGAAACTAACCTAGTTAATTTACCTGGAGTTCAGGAAAATTTAGATAAACTTAAACTACCTGATGTAGTTCTCTTTGACCGTTCTTCTAGGGTAGAGTATGGGCCGATCGCTGCTAATTATGACCAAGGAAAGACTGTAACAGCAGAAGTACGAAGGCGGCGAATTAAAGTAGAAGGGCTATTTACGTTAGGTGCATCATTTGGTGCAGATGGTAATTTAATTACAAGCGATCTCAACTTTTTCCGAATATTCAGCAATCGTCAAAAAGGATTAATTGATATTGGGCTAATTAGATTAAAACCGGGAGCCGATGCTAATATTGTTGCCCAACAATTACGAAAGTATTTACCTAATGAAGTGAATGTTTTAACTAAACAAGAGTTTATTGATTTTGAGCGGAGTTACTGGGCGAATAGTACAGCTATTGGCTTTATTTTCACATTAGGGACTGTCATGGGTTTCATTGTGGGAACTGTGATTGTTTATCAAATTCTTTATACAGAAGTTGCAGACCACTTAGCTGAGTATGCTACTCTCAAGGCGATAGGTTACACACAAAACTATTTATTGACAGTCATTCTTCAAGAAGCCTTATTATTAGCAGTTTTAGGCTATTTACCTGGGATAGTTTTTGCCTTATTTATGTATAGCAGCGCCAGAAATGCAACACTTTTACCAGTTTTTATGAGTTTTGAGCGAGCGGTAATGGTATTAATTTTGACTATGCTAATGTGCATTATTTCTGGTGCGATCGCAGTTAGAAAATTACGCTCTGCCGATCCAGCAGATATCTTTTAATTAATACAATGTTAATTAAAAAATATGAATAATAATTTTGGCTTATGATAAAAAACAAGCAAATTTAATTTCTGAAAGTCCCTACAGTTAAAGTTTGGAACTACTAATTTATAAATAACAAAAATATCATGGAAAAAGAACCTGTAATCGCCATTAAAAATCTCAATCACTTCTATGGCAAAGGCGCACTGAGAAAACAAATATTATTTGATATCAACCTAGACATTTATCCAGGTGAGATTGTGATTATGACCGGGCCATCGGGTTCAGGTAAAACAACATTACTGAGCTTAATTGGTGGTTTGCGGTCTGTACAAGAAGGAAGTTTAAAATTTTTAGGTGAAGAACTTATTGGCGTCAGTCAAAACAAATTAGTGCAGATGCGACGCAACATTGGTTATATTTTCCAAGCTCACAATTTGCTAGGGTTCTTGACAGCCAAGCAAAATGTGCAAATGGCAGTGGAATTGAACGATAATATTTCTCAAGCAGAAGCAATGGCTAAATCAAAAGCTATGCTGGGGTCTGTAGGTCTAGAAGAACGAGTTGATTACTACCCAGATAATCTTTCTGGTGGACAAAAACAAAGAATTGCGATCGCCCGCGCCTTGGTGAATCGTCCCCCCTTGGTTCTAGCAGACGAACCAACAGCAGCATTAGACAAACAATCAGGACGCGATGTCGTGGAAATAATGCAGAGTCTAGCCAAAAATCAGGGAACTACAATCTTGTTAGTTACGCACGACAACCGCATTTTAGACATAGCCGATCGCATCGTCGAAATGGAAGATGGTCTTTTAACCCGTAATTCCCCCAATACAGTTATTCAGTCATGATTTTTAGTCATTAGTCATTTGTCCTTTGTCCTTTGTGAATGACCAATACAACTTTTGGAGAGGCTACGCCAGCGACTACGCGGTAGTTGAATCTCGACTTCGCTCGATTACCGCGCAGTTGAAACTCTGTACAAGTGACCAATAACCAATAACCAATGACCAATGACCAATGACCAATGACCAATGACAACCATAATTTATTGTCTAGCCGAGCCTGATTTTTTAATTCCAGATGACTTTGGTGGAGTTGGAGTATTTGGTTGGCGAGTAGTACGGAAAGTTACATTCACCCCTTCATTCGATTGTTCTAGCACTAGTAGAGGCGTAGGTTTAGCCTTTTGATCCCAATGCATGGTAGCAATCCGACCTTGAATTATTGGTTGCCAACTATCTTCGTCTTCTATCGGGCTTAGGTAAGTTTCTATACAATCAATAATTTGACTAATAGTCGCAGAAGTTGCTTGCGTCGGTAACTTCATTAACTTGATTTGAATCCGAAACAGCACCCGTTTAGCAGAATTCCCCGGACTACCAGTCTCATACTCGACATCAAAAATTTCATCTACTTGCCGTCCAGCACTATTAGCAATTCCAACCGATCCTTGTTGGGCTTGACTTGGACGCAGGGCTTGAGAAATTTTTTCTTTGATCTGAATCTTTATTTGATTAAGAATTGCAAAATGAAACACCTCCTCTGACATCCGCATTCGCAGATAATCCAGGTTAAAATCCCGTGAGTTCACCAAATCGGGATTAGTTTCCATTTTGCGAATTGTTTCCAGCGCCAGCTTAAACTTTTTCTCTAGTTCTCGCGCGCGGAATTGTTCAAACTTAAGTTTTTTCTCCAGCCTATCCTTCTGGAGTTTAATATACACAATCAAAGCAATCACCACTAAAGCCAGTCCTCCAGAAGTTACCAACAATAATGGTGGTATTTGAGGATTACTTGCTGGTACTTCCTGGGATGCCTTTTTAGTAGCCTTTTTCCCAGAGGATTGGGCAAGAAACATTGAAGTGGACATGGTGGGAAACTGAAAAACTTGACTCCTGATGTTTAGGATGCCCAAATCTTCAAGGTCATCTTGCTGTATGATTAATATTTTTTACAGCATTTTACAAACCGTATATGTCCAGACATTTGAGCCTCGCTCCCCTATCTGAGGTTTCATCTACAAGCTTGAGCAAGATTCGTCTGATAGCCACAGATATGGATGGCACCCTGACTAGACGAGGAAAATTTACTCCCGTACTGCTACAAGCTTTAGAGGATTTAGCCGCAGCTGACATTCAAGTGCTAATTGTCACCGGACGTTCTGCTGGGTGGGTAAGTGGATTGAGTAGTTTGATGCCAGTGGCAGGTGCGATGGCAGAAAATGGCGGTTTGTACTTTCCACCTGGAAATCAGAAACCAATAGTCTTAACACCCATTCCTGATTTAGCTCAACATCGCCAGCACTTGGCTATGACTTTTGAGAATTTACAAACTAAATTTCCCCAAATCCAAGAATCTGCTGATAATCGCTTTCGCATCACCGACTGGACTTTTGATGTAGCTGGTTTGTGTGAAGATGAACTACAAACCCTAGATAATCTCTGTCAACAAATGGGCTGGGGATTTACCTATAGCAACGTGCAGTGTCACATTAAACCCCAAGGACAAGATAAAGCTGTGGGATTGTTGCAAGTATTGCGCGAATATTTGCCCCAGTATTCATCAGAACAAATTGTCACTGTCGGCGATAGTCCTAATGATGAAAGTTTATTCGATCGACGTTATTTTCCTGTTTCTGTAGGCGTGGCAAACGTGTTGGAATATGCAGATAAATTGCAACATCAGCCGGCTTATATGACCGCAGCTGCCGAAGGGGAAGGATTTTGTGAGTTATCTAGTTATATTTTGAAAAGCTTGCACATCTCAACTTAGAGAGAAGTAGAGTTGTTCTACAATAATCTTGTAGCACTGATTTTACAACCATGACGGCTACTTTACCTGCTAGTGTCGAATCAGAAATCTTCTACCCCAGTGCTGATGGTCAACCAGTGGCAGAAACTTACGACCACCTTTATGCCTTACTAACTACCTTAGAAGTCCTGAAACAGTATTTGGCAAATCGTCAGGCAACAGTATTAGGAAATCAATTCCTTTACTATGCACAGGGCTTTCCTAAGTTGCGGGTAGCCCCAGATGTGATGGTGATTTTTGATGTTGCACCCGGTGGTCGAGACAACTATAAAATTTGGGAAGAGGGTCAAGTACCCAGAGTTATTTTTGAAATGACATCCTTTGGTACTAAAGGACAAGACGAAATCTTCAAAAAGACCCTCTATGAGCAGTTGGGTGTCAAGGAATACTGGCTATTTGATCCTAAAGGCGAGTGGGTGGAACAACAGCTACGTGGCTATCGTCTGCGGGGAGAAATCTACGAACCTATAGAGGATGGACGCAGTGAACCATTACAACTGCGTTTGGTGATTGAGGGAAGGCTAATTGGGTTTTATCGAGAAGATACTGGGGAAAAATTACTCATCCCTAATGAACTGGCAGAGGCTTTGGGGCAGGAAGTTTTAGCAAGGCAGCAGGCAGAAGAACTGGTAGAACAGGAACGCCAACGAGCAGAACAGGAACGCCAACGAGCAGAACAAGCAGAATTGCAGATAGAACAGTTAAAGGCAAGGTTGCGATCGCTCAATATAGACCCCGATACTATTCAGTAATATACAGGGTGTAATTCTAGAAGTTCCTGTAGCTACAGGACATGTTACAAACAAGTAGACAATTTGTTACCTGTGTCTTTGCCACATTTATTACCTGAGACAGAATACAATAGATGAATCTCTAGCGCGTTTCAATCTAGTAAGTCTCAACAATACTGATTTTATTGAGAAGACTGTTTTATACAGTCATTCCCAAGCAAAACTGAATCAAAGGATAAATAAACCGCCAGCCCTCTAAGCACCCAGAGACGCTAAGAGATTAACAGATACTTCAAGCACAGGTTAGCGTTTTATTTCCTACTTCCACTAGAAAGTCCAAGATCAATAAGAATTTACCTTTAAATACTGAGGTATAAAATTATGCAAGAAATTGAAAGATTCTTTGGCAACTTGTTCAGTGGCATAATCAACCGCTTTAAGTATTCTGCGATGGACGCTGCCGATCGCAAAATGAGAGAAACTATCGACGACCAGATTGAACAACGGCAGCAAAAACCTAAACCCGAAGATCGAGAAGACCGCGAGTAGACCTTTAAAATAGCAAGATTTTCATTAATAGTGCTGCCCAATTGTTGAGTAGGCAGCACTATTTTTTTGACCTCATTCGGTCAAGCAACTACAACTCTTCGGAATATGTTAACCTAGTATGGTTAACTAATCTCGCACATCTAAGAATTCGGGTGTTTCCCGATTGGGAAATACACTTGGATGGAGGTTTAACCCGAATCGGAGTTGAAAAATATATGCCAGTAGTTTCATTGGCTCAAATGATGGAGTCAGGGGTTCACTTTGGGCATCAGACCCGGCGTTGGAACCCAAAAATGTCTCCTTACATTTATACTTCCCGCAATGGCGTGCATATTATCGACTTGGTGCAAACTGCCCAGTTGATGGATAATGCTTACAACTACATGCGATCGCACGCAGAACAAGGGAAGAAATTTCTTTTCGTCGGCACCAAGCGCCAAGCAGCTGGAATTATTGCCCAAGAAGCTAGCCGTTGTGGTTCACACTACATTAACCAACGCTGGTTGGGCGGAATGTTGACCAACTGGGCAACCATCAAAACACGGGTTGACCGTCTGAAAGATTTAGAACGCCGTGAAGAAACTGGCGCACTAGATTTATTGCCGAAAAAAGAAGCATCAATGCTACGTCGGGAAATGACGAAGCTTCAGAAATACTTGGGCGGCATTAAAACAATGCGAAAAGTGCCCGATATCGTGGTAATTGTAGACCAACGCCGGGAATATAACGCAGTTCAAGAATGCCAAAAGCTGAATATTCCCATTGTGTCCATGTTGGATACAAACTGTGACCCCGATGTAGTAGATATCCCCATCCCAGCAAACGACGATGCTATCAGGTCAATTAAACTGATAGTCGGAAAATTGGCAGATGCCATTTATGAAGGTCGTCATGGTCAGCTGGATGTTGAAGATGATTACGAAGATTACGACGGTAGTGAGTATGACGATGACTACGAAGAAACCGAATATACTGATGCCGTAATTCCCGACGAGGAGACAGAAGAATAGTGCTGAGTCAAGAGTGCTAAGTCCTGAGTAAGATAGAAAGACTCAGCAAATTGAATAGTGCTGAGTCTTAATTTTTGAAGTTGTAAGTTGTGATTTGTCAATGAAGAATAAAATTGATAACTGAACACTCAAAACTCAGCACGGGCTAAACGCCGAGCTAACGCTAACAAAACTCAGTACTCAGTACTAAATTAGGTGAGTGATTACAACTCGAGGTCAAGTTAGGAATTGAGGGAACATGGCGGAAATATCTGCAAAACTCGTCCAAGAGCTACGCCAAAAAACTGGTGCTGGCATGATGGACTGCAAAAAGGCGCTGATAGAGACTGATGGCAATATAGAAGAAGCCATAGACTGGCTACGGAAAAAGGGCATCTCTAAAGCGGGGGGAAAAAGCGATCGCATTGCGGCGGAAGGTCTAGTAGACACTTACATTCAGCCCGAAGGTCGAGTGGGTGTACTCATAGAAGTCAACTGCCAAACCGACTTTGTTGCTCGTAACGAGGCTTTTAAAGCTTTAGTTAAGAATCTAGCAAAGCAAGCAGCGACAGCTGATAGTGTTGAGTCTTTGCTGGCTCAACCCTATATTGAGAATGAAAGTGCGACTGTAGAAGAATCCATCAAGCAAACTATTGCCACCCTTGGTGAAAACATCCAAGTGCGCCGCTTTGTTAATTTTGCAATAGCAGAGGGCACACAAGGTGTAGTAGACAGCTACATTCACACTGGCGGTCGAGTTGGTGTATTAGTAGAACTAGGTTCCCAAACTGAGTCAGTGGCTACTAATTCAGAGTTCCAAACCTTGGCACGGAACACTGCAATGCAAGTTGCGGCTTGTCCCAATGTCGAGTATGTGAGCGTAGACCAAATCCCCGCCGAAATTGCCCAAAAGGAAAAAGACATTGAAATGGGCAAGGATGATTTGGCGAACAAGCCTGAAAACATCAAAGAAAAGATTGTTCAGGGACGGATTGAAAAACGCCTGAAAGAATTGACTTTGCTCGATCAGCCTTACATTCGCGATCAGAGTATTTCCGTAGAAGACTTGATAAAACAAGTCAAGACTCAATTAGGTGAAGAGATTCAAGTGACTCGCTTTGTCCGTTATATACTGGGCGAAGGCATTGAAAAGCAAGAAATCAGCTTTGCTGATGAAGTCGCTGCACAAATGGGCACTAAGTAATATTAGTTAGGAGTTAGGAGTTAGGAGTTAATAGGAAGTTAACTTCATAATTCATAACTTATAATTCTTAATTCCTAACTGCTTAAAGTACAGGTCAAGCAAATAGCCTGACCTGTCTTTTATTTAGTAAGAGACTTACAAATAAAAAAATATCCTAACTCCTGTGGGGTGGGCGACACGATAGCCCAGTCGATATGGCGGGCAAGATGCCCACCCCACAATATTGGATAATTTATTTCTTGGAGTTCCCTAAAAGACAGAAAATATCGCATTTAATTTAAAATATAAAATTCTCTGAAAAGTTATCCTAAAATAAGTTTGTACATTTGTACTATGTAATGGTTCAGATGGGCAAGAGCGAAAAAATATGGCAAGAGCAATCGAGCGAATTGAGCAGGATATTGCAGCACTCCAAGAAGCGATCCGGGCGATCGCGATCGAACTACAAAGCGCTTATGCTAGTTATCTAAATACCTTGGGGCTAGCTGTAC
Organism: Nostoc sp. DedSLP04; assembly: GCF_034530775.1. Classification (NCBI taxonomy): domain Bacteria; kingdom Bacillati; phylum Cyanobacteriota; class Cyanophyceae; order Nostocales; family Nostocaceae; genus Nostoc; species Nostoc sp. DedSLP04. The sequence continues at coordinate 284,228 of NZ_JAVRCL010000001.1, forward strand.
GCAAACAGTTGATTCTCGCAAGTTACCACCTCTGCACTCAAGGATATCCCGAAAACTTTTTGCATTTGTCATTGAATCAGCGCCAACAATTGCAACAAGCTATTCGCAAGTTGGGTGAACTCGCAGCTGAACAATTGCTCATTTATCTTACAAGTGAAGAATCAGGGGAAGATGAGGGAGATGAGATGGATGAGGAAGATGAGGGAGACGATATGGATGAGGAAGTAACACCCTCTTCATCTTCACTATTTCTTGACACTTCTAATTCTCAGTATCTCACTGCCAACACCTCCGATCCTATAGAACTGGCAAGATGGCAACAGAAATTAGAAGAGGTTGCGCAAGATATACTGAAAAAACTTTCGCATGATGCTAATCTTTTGTTACAAAAAGCTGGAGTATTGCCGAAAAAATTACCAGAACCGATTTTAGCAGCAGCGGCGGCAGCATCAGAAGCATCTGCTGAGGTCATGCCAGGGCCACCCAATTTATTAAACTTAGTAATTGAAATTGAAAATGAGCAACAGTCAGAAGATTCTGGACTGACTCAAATTATGGCTATTAACCTGCGGCTAGGAGAAATTGAATTTGCTGATGTGACACTTTCCTCCGATCGCAAGCGAATCCGCAGTATTTTAGTTCAGCTAAACAAACTAGGACGAGAGTATAAAAAAAGGTATAAAGAAAAAGCGATCGCTGAAGCTGAAGCTGCATGGCGCGCTAGTTGGTTTGAATAAAGTTATGAGTTATGAATTATGAGTTATGAGTTATTTATTCTTAACTCCTAACTCCTAACTCCTCACTCCTAACTCCTCACTCCTAACTCTGCTGACCAATGACTAATGAAAAACCAGATTGGATACGATTGCACAAAGCCTTGGCAATAGAAGCTGAACGTGGCTTTACAGACTTGATGGGCAGAGAATACCGTTTCAGTGAATTTCTAAGCTTAACTTTGGGCAAATTCCCAACAGGCTTACCCCACACTGAACGCCGCCGTTGGCAAGGATTAGCGGTGCAATTTGCTAGTTATCCACATCTAGCACTGGAAGAAAGGCAGCATTTAGTAGCAGAGACTCGTAGGTATCTTTCCCAACTACAGCAAGAGGATCAGGGGGAGCAGGGGAAGCAGGGGAGCAGGGGAGCAGGGGAGCAAGGGAAAACTTATCAATCCAAAATCCAAAATCCAAAATCCAAAATTATCTCTGAGGTGAGTCGGAGACTTGCACCGAAAATTGAGCAAAAGCTCAGCGATCTACCAGAAATAGGTTTTAAAAAAGCTGATAATTTGGCACGGCTTGGTTTACATACCGTCCGCGACTTGCTTTTCTACTATCCTCGTGACCATATTGATTATGCGCGTCAGGTGAATATCCGCGAGTTACAGGCGGGTGAAACGGTGACAATAGTGGCTACAGTGAAGCGTTGCAACTGCTTTACTAGCCCTAAAAATCAGAAATTATCAATTTTAGAATTGGTAGTAAAAGATAACAGCGGTCAAATCAAAATTGGTCGTTTTTACGCAGGTACGCGCTTTAGCAGTCGCGCTTGGCAAGAAAGTTTAAAACGCCGTTATCCAGTAGGTAGCATTCTGGCGGCCTGTGGATTAGTGAAAGAAAGTAAATATGGCTTGACATTGGATAATCCAGAACTAGAGGTTTTGGCAAGTCCAGGAGATACCATTGAGTCGCTAAATATTGGGCGGGTAGTGCCAATTTATGGACTAACTGAAGGCGTGGTGGCGAATACAGTGCGACAGGCGGTAATTGCGGCTTTACCCGCTGCGGCTAACCTGAAAGATCCTTTGCCAAGTGGTTTGCGGCAGAAGTATGGTTTGATGGAATTGAAAGATGCGATCGCTAATATTCATTTTCCCAGTGATAGCGCCGCCCTACAAGTTGCCCGTCGTCGCCTAGTTTTTGACGAATTTTTCTACCTGCAACTTGGGTTGCTGCAACGTCAACAGCAAGCAAGAGCGATTCAAACCAGCGCTATTCTTGTCCCGCGCGGTCAACTTGTAGAGAAATTTCACGAAATACTGCCTTTTCAACTCACAGGCGCACAGCAACGAGTTCTCAACGACATTCTCAACGATTTACAAAAACCTGTGCCAATGAATCGTTTGGTACAAGGTGATGTCGGTTCTGGTAAAACAGTCGTCGCCGTGCTGGCTATCCTCGCAGCAATTCAATCTGGCTACCAAGCGGCGCTGATGGCTCCGACAGAAGTTTTGGCAGAACAACATTATCGCAAGTTGGTTAGTTGGTTTAACCTCTTGCATTTACCAGTGGAATTACTAACAGGTTCGACTAAAGCTGCTAAACGAAGACAAATACATTCTCAGTTAGGAACTGGTGAATTACCTTTGTTAGTAGGAACCCATGCGTTGATTCAAGACCCTGTAAACTTTCAGCAATTAGGGTTAGTAGTGATCGATGAACAGCATCGCTTTGGGGTAGAACAACGGGCACGTTTGCAGCAAAAAGGCAATCAACCTCATGTGTTAACTATGACAGCTACCCCAATTCCCCGAACCTTAGCACTGACGATACACGGGGATTTGGATGTGAGCCAAATTGATGAGTTACCACCGGGGCGGCAAAAGATTCAGACAACAGTATTGTCAGGTCAGCAACGCAACCATGCTTACGACCTGATCCGCCGAGAAATTGTCCAAGGTAGACAAGTTTATGTGGTTTTGCCTTTGGTGGAAGAATCAGAAAAATTAGATTTGCGATCGGCTGTTGACGAGCATCAAAAGTTACAAGAAAGCGTTTTTCCCGACTTTCAAGTGGGGCTGTTGCACGGTCGTATGAGTTCAGCCGATAAGGATGAAGCGATTACCAAATTCCGCGATAACCAAACGCAAATTTTGGTTTCTACTACCGTTGTTGAGGTTGGTGTAGACGTACCTAATGCTACGGTGATGCTCATTGAAAATGCAGAGCGATTTGGCTTATCACAACTGCACCAACTGCGGGGGCGTGTTGGTCGGGGTGCGGCTCAGTCCTACTGTCTGTTGATGAGCAGTTCTAGAAGCCCTGATGCTCAACAACGGTTGAAGGTATTGGAACAATCTCAGGATGGCTTTTTCATCTCCGAGATGGATATGCGTTTTCGCGGGCCAGGGCAAGTGCTAGGAACTCGTCAATCTGGAGTGCCAGATTTTACTTTAGCGAGTTTGGTTGACGATGAAGAAGTTTTACTTTTAGCACGGCAAGCAGCGGAAAAAATAATAGAGATGGATGTTACTTTAGAGCGTTGGTATTTGATGAAAGAAGAGTTGAAGTATCGATATGAGCGCTTAATGGGTGGGGCGATTTTGACATAATATATTTTAATATTTATCAGCAGATAAAAAATCAAAGAATTAAAAAATGAAGATTACAAATTTTATTAATTATCTTCTTGTTATAGAACCATTATTAGACATTATATTTTTATCTATAATTTTTCTTACTCCTATACTTCTTGTTAATTTTATCAATTTCAAGCGGCTTGCAATTTTATTATGAGGAATATGTTTTCCTGTTGGAGTGATACTTGATGCTTTTTTGAATTGTCTAAAAACTCAACAATTTTGTAACAGTGAAACTTACGAAACTGGGCCGATAATATTTTGTTTCATCTGAAGTTGTATTTATAGCTTCATTTCCCTTATAACTTCTAAGGCAATCAAAGAAATAATGAATAGGAATAATAGACAAAAGAAATAAGATGCGTTTTCTCTGATTCCCTGTTTTCTATCACCTATTCTCTATTTTCAATCACGATGGTTGCTGCATTTGAGCATACGCTTCATAGACCCCCTTCACGTTGTACCAGTTGAGGAAAATTCGAGCAATTTCTAAAGCTAATTGCGGTTTACCTAAATTAATTAGCCATTGCAACAACGGAGCCATTGTTCGTTCATTCAATGCGCCATTGAGTGACAAAATTCCCCAAAGTAACCGATGCAGCCAAGTCATTTGAATCATCATTCGCACTTCCCATGTGGGATGCTTTTGATAAAACAAAACTCCCATCCGTCCGCGTTGAATTTCTTGGTCAATTAATCGGGGAATTTGCTCTAAGTTAAATGCTGGATGCCAGTGATATCCTACGGCTTCTGGACATTTAATTAGTGTCAAACCTAGTTTTTTCAGCCGCACACCTAATTCTAAATCTTCCCAGCCATAGAGTTGAAAACTAGTATCAAAAAGTCCGGCTTTATCTAGCCAATGTTTGGGAATTGCTACATTTCCCGTAGCAAAAAAAGCTGCTGAAAAATCTGTGACTTTGTAGGGTTCAGCGGTTGGATTGTTGAAATTGCAAGTATTAATAACTGCACCGTAAGTAAAAAAGCGATCGCTTCCCAATTTCTCTTTCCCCTGCACTAACGCGTCAGCATGAGCTTGCAGGAAATTCTTCAGCACCACTAAATCGCTATCAATAAAGATAATTGTGTTTCCTTGCGCCTTCTCTACCCCCAAATTTCGAGCAGCAGCTGGGCCAGCATGATCTTGCTGAAACCAGCGCACATGGGGAAACTCTTCTTTGTGTGCTGCTAACCACTCCAATGTGCCATCAGTAGAACCATCATCCACCAAGACAATCTCGTAATTAGTAACCGTTGGCTGACTTAACTCCTGCAACTCCAAGGCGCGGAGGCACTTTTCTAAAATCGGTTGGCGATTATAAGTCGGTATCACAATGCTGAAAAACACAGTCTCACCCACAACACTATTGATTTATCCATCTCCAGGATAGGACAGATGGGGCGCTGACACTGTTCCTTACTTGATTTGGGCTAAGTAAATAGCAAGAGGTAATAATTTTTAGTTAATTAACTTATAACCTCAGCTTAATCATTATCAACTAAAGTAAATAATAAAATAATATCCCTTTATTATTAATAACTTACTAAGTATTTCAAATACAGTAATTTTTCAGAAATTAGAGTTTATTTCTACTAATTTTTTCTGCCACACAGAGGAAAGTTGAATGTCTAAATTAAGTCGGAGAGAACTTTTAATATTTTTTGCTGGCAGTGCTGGTGCTGCTATTTTGGGAGACAAACTTCTAAATAGTTTTGCTAGTGGGGCAGATGCAAAAACGTCCAGTATTAGCTTTACACCTGTACGCCTACCACATCCCCTACCAATTTATGAACAACAGAAAAATTTCTTACCAACAGGAATTGGTCAGGGAGAAGTAGTTAATGCATCTGCGGATATTAAGTTAGGTAACTATAACGTTATTGATGATGTGATAGTGCCGCCAGAGTACGAACGTTATGTAATTGTCAGTTGGGGCGATCGCGTCTTTCCCAACAAAGATGATTATTTCGGTTATAACAACGATTTCACTGGATTTATTCCCCTTGGTAAAACTAATGATGTCGGGTATTTATGGGTGAATCATGAATACGTTAGTTTTCCATTTTCTAGTTTATTAGTAGAAGATTCATCCGATCTGAAAGGACTGCCTGACGCATTTGAAAACGTCATTGGTTGGGCTTTCCCCTCCAGCAAAAATATTGAAGTCGAAGGTGAATTTTTATATAATCAAGGCGGCTCAATCGTTCGTATCTCCCGCCAGAATAACAATAAACGTTTTGCTGTAGTCAAAGATGCCAAAAATCGCCGAATTCATGGTCTTTCTGGGTTGGGAATCAATAGCCAACGCAATGATGACTACAAAAGTATCACAGCTTGGGGAAGTCGCAATCATCAAAAAGGTGACAAAAATTATTTAATGGGAACTGGCCCAGCTGCCAGCCAAGTTTTTAATCTCTCCTCTGATGAATTGGGCAACAAAATTATTGGTACTGCCTTTAACTGTTCTGGCGGTAAAACTCCTTGGGGAACAATTTTATCTGCGGAAGAAAACTTCCAAAATAGCGTTACAGAAGGAGTCAAAGCTAATGGGACTCAGACAGATTATACAGAGAAAACTATCGGCAAAACTTTTGGTTTAGTTGGCGAAAAATACGGTTGGATTGTAGAAATTGACCCCAAAAATCCGAAATTTCGTCCCCGCAAACACACTTCGTTGGGTCGTTTTCGCCATGAAAATGTTGCCCTGCGTGTTGAAAAAGGCAAAAAATTAATTGCTTACTTGGGTGATGACAGACGGGGGGGACACACTTGGAAATTTGTCAGTGCAAACACTATTTCTTCACCCACCAGTAAAACTAACAGCAGTTTATGGGAAAGTGGTACATTATATGTTGCTCGTTACAATCCAGACGGTACAGGTAAATGGATACCGTTACTTTTAACTACCGCTACCAATCCAATTACGCCGACAGTTCTATCTTCTGTAGAATTTGCTGCATTGCAGAAAGTACAAAAAGAAGGTCTTTTACCACTACCGAGACGCAATGGGGTTGCAGGTGAAGTCAAAGATGGTGGTACATTTAAATGCGATCGCACTAACGAAGCAAAAGCATTACCTGATTATCAAAATAAGAAACTTTCTGACTTCTACTCTAGCCAAGGTGCTGTTCTGAGTGATGCCTTTTTAGCTGCAAACTTAGTCGGGGGAACTCCTACAGCGCGTCCAGAAGATATAGAAGTGCATCCAACCACCAAAGAAGTATTCATTGCCTATACTGATGGTGCGCCGGGAAGTGATGGTTATCCTGATTCGCGGATTTTTCAAGTTGCCAAGTTAAGTACAGATGCCAAGGCGACTCAGCAATCAGGAGGACTGTACAAGATTATTGAAGATAGCGCTGATGCTACAGGTTTAACCTTCCGGTGGCAGAGATTTGCCCAAGGCGGCGAAGCCGGGTCAGTTAATGGTGCTGGTTTTGCCAACGTTGATAATCTAGTTTTTGACAATCAAGGAAATGTTTGGGGTGTCACGGATATGTCTACCGGCACTCACAACGGTTTTGATGTAGGTGCTGAAGGTAAGCAAACCAAAATCGATCATACAGTTAGTGGTAATGTTTCTGATTTTACCGGAGTATTCGGTAATAACTGGCTGTTTTATATCCCGACCAGTGGTGCAAATGCCGGACAGGTAATACCATTTGCTCACGGGCCAGTGCGTTGCGAAATGACCGGCCCAACTTTTGTCGGAAATACACTGATTATTTCAGTACAACATCCTGGTGAAGATTGTCCAATTAACGATGGCACAATGCTAAGTCGCAGCATTGAATTACTAGATTTGAATGGTAGTACATTTAATCAAACTCGAAGTTTACCTCGTGGCAGTAGTTGGCCGAGTAATATCTCAAAAAATGATGGTGGTAAGGAGGAAGCTACAGGTATTCCCCGACCATCTGTAATTGGTATCCGCCCAAAAAATTCTCGCAGTAAGTTTATTTAACAAGACAGCATTCTGAATTAAGTTTTGAACTAAAAAGTTACACGTTGCATCTTTTAGAGATGCAACGTCACTTGTATAAAATTTTTGTAAACTTATTTCAATATTTACAGTAAGTTATGTTTTGAGTTGGGGTGTAGGCGTAGCCCTCACACATAGCAATTCTATCTAAGAGGTTGTTTAAAAGTGGTATGTTGTGATTTTAATCGAATTATTACCCCCCTTAATCCCCCCTTATAAATGCGGGAAACAAAAAAATCCGGTTCCCTCACGCCACTTGCTTCAAGTCGGCAGAGCCGCCCAACGCAGTGGCTCCCCTTTATAAGGGGAGGGTGAGGGTGGGGTAAAAATATTTAATACATCAATCATGACTTTTCAAATATCCTCTAAGCTGTGAAAATCAACAAATCACCTTTTCTGCAAAATGCCAAGAAAAGAAAAAGAAGATTTCACATCTAATTTAGGATTGCTATAGTTGCGATCAGGCATGGAGATTTGCTTGTTCCTGCAACCACGGATCTACAGGTTGTCCATCTTTGCGGCGTAATTCAATTTCCACAACCATCACTTCTTTGGAACCAGGAGGTGCAGGTTTTTTATGGAAAATAATGTCATAATCTTCTGGATTGTGTTTACGTTCTTTCAACCATTCCTGTACCTTGGTTGTGGCAAATAATGATTGCCCTTGCTCAAACATTCGGGTAATCTGCAATTGTAGTGTGTAAGGATTTATGCGACCCATTTTCTACCGCCTTTGTTAAGTTAATTTTAGGACAAGTAATCTGCTTACCGGAGATAATCTAATGTTAATGCGAAGTAACCACATCTGACACTTACCATATAGGTATAACTTACAGTTTCAACGCCTTGTTATCTGTAAGAACAAAGTCCGAACCTTCTTTGGTGGATGGTCTAAGAAAGCGTCTATCATTTTGCAATTTGTCTTCCACTAGTTGAGAAATTACTATTTGTACTGCTTGATTTTCACCATCTTTAGCAGCAGTTACAACTTAATAATGTTATAATAGTACCTCAAAAAAATTGTCACAAACTTAACTGCACTCTACTACTAAAGTTGTACGTACACTAAGGACGAGGAAACGGATTAGTGAAGGATTGCTCAGAATTTTACACTGCCTTTACAACATTTAACTACTTAATTCTGTTATAGATTGGAAAGAGGCACGCCGCTTCAAAAACTGACCAACAGACGCAGATGGTTGTTATGCAGAGCAAAAATCAAGCTGTTTTCGCTTTAATTGTAAAAAGTACGATTGTATTTTTACCCTTATTGTTATTCGTTGGAATCGCCAGTGGACAATCTGCACCATCACCCAACCCAGCACTAACTCCGACTCCGGTGTTATCGAATTCAGAACGGGAAGAGTTAGCACGACTACGAGCAGAAAAACGAATTCAACAGCAAGTCCAGTCTGATTTTAAAAGCACTTTTAACCGCACAACTATTTTACTCGATGTTTGGCTAGTTATACTAAGTCTCTTTCCAGTCGCAGTCATTGCTTTGTTATGGCTGTTGCGACGGGTGATAATCCGGGAAATTGTTGATAGGGCGATGCAACAAGTCCAGGGAATGGAAAAATTACAAAATCAGCTAACCACCGTTAAACAAGAAGCTGAAAATGTTATTCAAGAAGCAAAAAAAATAAATTATGAATTAGAACAGGAAACGACTGCTCTACAACAAAAAATTAAAAATGAACAAGAAAATGTATCTATTCAGATATCCGATCTAAATTTAGCTAAAGCGCAGGTATTAAGTAGATTAGAAGCGGAACTAAAAAAATCTCAAAAAAATATAGAAAATTTAGAGTCAAAATTTGCTTCGGGACTATCTAAGTTAGAGTTTGATGCTCAACAACAAAAAGATATAGCATTGGAAAATTTAGGAAAATTAGCATCTACGATCGCAGAAGAACTGTCTAAGTTAAAGTTAGGTGTGCATCAACAGCAAGAACTAGCCGTTACTGATTTAGAAATATCAAAGTCTGAGTTCATATCTCAACTTTCTGGATGGCAGTCTGATGCTCAACAGCAAAAAGATATAATTTTTGAAAGCTTAACACAATTACAGTCAGAGTTTGTAGAAAAGTTATCCGAATTACAGGTAGATGCTCAAAAGCAAAAAGAGATTGCCTTTGACAGTTTAACTATATTTGAGCGGGAACTTAAATCTCAATTATCGGAATTACAGGTAGATGCTCAAGAACAAAAAAATAAAATTATTACAAATTTAGAAGTATTGCAGTCAGAATTTAAATTTCAATTATCGGAATTACATGTAGATGCTCAAAAATCCAAAGAGCTACTCATTGAGAATTTAGAAAAATCTGGTTCTGAGTTTAGTTCGCAATTCTCAGAATTACAATGGAATGCCCAACAACAAAAAATTCTCATTTTAGAGAAGTTAGAAAGATTAGAAACTGAATTTGACTCTCAACTCTCTGAGTTACAATTAGATGCCGAAGAAAGAAAGGATCTGATTCTTCAAGAACTATCTGAAATTACGCCGGAATCCATTCTAGAGGTGGTAAATTCTGAAGTTGAAGAAGAAATACAGGAACAGCCGCAACAACCAGAATTCACTGCTGATGAGTATGTAAAACAGGGAGACGATCTGTTTTCTCAAAGACGCTATGAAGATGCGATCGCAGCTTACAACCAAGCAGTTAAAATCCAACATGATGAACCTGTGAGTTGGTTAAAACGTGGTCTAACTCTGGGAAGATTAAAACGCTACCAAGATGCGATCGCATCTTACGATCGAGCGATTGCGATTCAGCCAGATTATCATCAAGCTTGGTGCGATCGCGGCGTTGCTTTTGGTAACTTCCAACAGCATCAGCAAGCCTTTGACTCATTTGATAAAGCTACACAAATTAAACCCGATGATGCCGTTGCTTGGTTAAATCGCGGTCTTTCTCTAGTAGCATTAGAACAATACGAAGAGGCAATAATCTCCTTTGAGAAAGCGCTGGAATTCCAACCCAATTCTCCCAAAATCTGGGATAAACATGGTTATACATTGGTAAGATTAGGACGCGATGATGAAGCGATCGCTAGTTTTAACAAAGCCTTAGAAATTAAGCCAGATTATGCCAGTGCTTATTACAACAAAGCAGCCTGTTACGCACTGCAAAGACAAATTGACCGATCTCTGTTAACTTTACAACAAGCGATTGAACTTAATCCCAGGTATAAAGAAGACGCAGCAAGTGACCTAGATTTTGATGATATTGCCGACGATGAACGCTTTAAGTTGTTAGTTGCAGAATAGAATGTCAATTGTCAATTGTCATTTGTCATTTGTCATTAGTTATTCTCTCCCTGCTCCCTGCTCCCTGCTCCCGTGCTCTCTGCTCCCGTGCTCCTCTGCTCCCCTGCTCCCGCGCTCCTCTGCTCCCCTGCTCTCCACACCTGGGTTATGTTCGCTAGACATGGCTTTGAGTTTAGATGTAAAAGAATCAGAGCGATCGCTTGTTTCGGGAGTAAATTGCCCGATTGGGGCATGAATAGGAGCAGGCGGGAGCAGTTTTGGCTGTCGTTGATGATGGTTTGGTGACGGGAAAGGCACTGGACTTTCTTGTGAAGTTTGCCTCTGGCTGACAGCAGATAATCGCTCAAGGGTTGCCGAAGAGGTAAATTTCCCAGAAAGCGGAGACTTCAAGACAGTTTTATTGTCTCTATCTTCCTGCTTTCCTTCTTCTTCACTCAAAGATGTCTTTGGTTGATAACTTTTCAGTTGGAGAATTGCAGTATTGCTGTGTTGATAGCCGTTGCGAATCTTAGCTGGTGGTAATTGAGGACTTGTCACTTGCTCTACAGTGGGTTTTCTCTTGGCTGGCGGTAAAGCTGGCGCAGCCGATGACGTTAAGTTTTGAGGAAACTTGCTACAAATCATCCGTTCAAATTCCATGTTGAAATGATATGTAGCCTGATCCCGGCGCTGCCAAAATACTAAAATTTGCTGCACAGAAACCGCTTTATAACGACCTTGATATAGTGCCTCAATCACTGCCAAGTGTAGCCAATTAAGGGGGTATTGCGTTTGCCAACGCTCAACTAGCTCATTGGCACTATACCCACCGAGATCGAAACTATAGTTAATTAATAAAGCGATCGCCAAGTTGGCAGAGGTGTCTGGAAGTGTTGTTAACATGAGGCTATTAGCTTTAGGCAATAGGTCTAAGATTTGTCACCCACCGCATATTAGCCTAGCGTGCTTTTAACTACATGGTTTATTTTTCCAAGAGTTGCCGAGCCGATAGGCAGTGTTCCTTATTCTACTTGCCAACTTCTAGAATGCAACCCCACATAGACTGATTTAATCGCAGATGTTCGCCCAATCGCGACTAATGCCTGATAAACCATCGCTGCAACTTCAGCGCGTGTTGCAAAACGTAAAGGTGCAAGTACTTTCGGATCTGGATAGTTGACAACTATTCCACGTTGTGTAGCACTAGCAACGGCTGTCCGGGCGTAGTCGGGAATGGTATGACGATCGCTATATACTTCTACAACATCGCGATCGACAGCTGGTAGTCCCAGTCCGTTTACTAAGGAGACAATCACCTGTAGCCGTTGCACACCTCGATCGGGGCGGAAAGTGCGATCGCTAAATCCGCCAACAAAACCACCGCTAGCCGCGATTTGGATAGCGCTATAAGCCCAAAAATCCTTGGGTACATCCGTAAAATCAGGTGCGGGGATTTTGGGAAATGGGTTAAAAGCGATCGCCACCATTGCTGCATACTGGGCGCGAGTCATGGGTTTATCTGGCTGATAACTATCATCGGCAAAAGCATGAGTTAAATCCATCCTCGCTAATGCCTGAATAAATGGTTCTGCCCAATGTCCGTTTAGTTCGGGAGAGGCGGGGAAGGGGGGAGGGGGAGACAAGGGGACAAGGGGACAAGGGGGCAAGGGGAGTTTTTGAGGTGGGGATTCTGTCGAGGTATCAGAGAAACTGGTGTTAACCGTTACTCGATTGGTTGGGAGTAATTCTACCATGCCCTTAACTAGAGAAGGATTTAATTGATTACCTACGGAAACTAGCTTTTGTGTAGTGGCATTATATAAATCAAATTCCCTATGATCCCGAAAAATATTATCACCTGGATCTTCGCTATTACCTAAATCTGGGACTGCATTGCCATTGACTAATAAACCACCTTGGGTATTTTTAGTAATCAGATTTTGACGCAGCACAGGTTGGGCATTACGAGAAAGTGCGATCGCTGTGCGATTTTCTGATAACTTGTTATTGGCGATCGTTGGAACGGCAAAGTCACTAATTGCTATACCTAAAGGGTTTCTTTGAAATACATTCTGTTGTACTTCTCCCTGGCTATGACCTGCCATTACTAACCCGCTAGCAGTATTTTGTACAAATATGTTATCTAAAATTGCGGGTTTGGCAGTACCAGTGGTAAACACACCTTCCCGCCCACAGTTGCTCAAAGTATTGTTACTTAAAGTAGGTGCAGCCGATTCAATCCAGATACCAGTACCTTTAACTGAGGGATTGGTGACAGTTACACCTAAAAGACTGGCATTATCTACCAAGAGCAGCGTAATATTTTGTATACCAAAACTGGGACTTTGATATTCACCACTCCCGGAAATTACAATCCCTACACCTTTGTTAGCTTCATTACCTACCACTGTCACTCCTCCAGGTATGATTAGTGGAAACACCTCACCACTAGCGGCGTTGTAAGTCCCCGACTCCAGATAAATTATCGTCGGGATTTTGGTTACTTTTAAAGCACGGGTGAGGCTTTTAAATGGACTCAACCGTGAACCAGTATTGCTATCATTCCCTGTCATAGGGTTGACATAGAGTGTGACGACGAGGGTAGAGTTCACCATTGATAGTTGAGAGTCAATTGTTTTAATTATGACAATCGTAAATAACACTACTTGTAGCAAACTTTTTCACAGTAATATCCTTGTGTATAAAAAATATATCCATCTGACTTTTTCTGGCAAGCAGATCGTGTGTACACACAAGTTATAGACTTCCAAATAAAAAAATATCCAACTATTTATTGTGGGGTGGGCGTCTCGCCCGCCCAGTAACCAAAGGCGTGCAAGATGCCCGCCCCACAAGATTGGATAATTTATTTCTTGGAAGTCCCTTATAGACTTTTATGCAATATTCCAAGTTCTCATCTCGATGGTATTGTCAGCTGCAACAAAGGCATTGTCAGTTAAAACAATGCCTTTGCAACTCAAAAAGACTGGTGTGTAAACTGTAGCGCCTGTGCAGAGAAGATTAAGGGATGACATTATCATCCAGAATAGTTCCTTCTATATTGGCTCCAGACAAATTTGCTCCACTCAAATTTGTCTGGTTTAAATCTGCTTGAGTGAGATTTGCCTGGGATAAGTCAGCTACAGTTAAATCTGCACCACTTAAATCCGCTCCATCTAGATTTGCTGCTATCAAGTTTGCTTCTTGCAAATCCGCCTCACTCAATTTAGTTTCAATCAATTTAGCAACCGTCAAATCAGCGTGACTCAAATTAGCTCCATCCAAAATCGCTCCATCCAAAATCGCTCCATCCAAAATAGCTTTGCTTAAGTTGCTATTACTGAGATCCGCATTGCTCAAATCTGCTCCATTTAAGTCTGCTTCAATCAAACTGGCGTTGGTTAAATTAGCGTGACTCAGATTAGCTCCATCTAAAATTGCTCGATCTAAAATTACGCCACTGAGATTGGCTTCTCTTAAATTGGCCTCGCTCAAGTTGACGCCAGTAAAGTCTCTGACACCTGCGGCATAGTTTTTCAGGAGTTGATCTGCTTTCATATCTGTCGCTGTGCTAAGGAACGTTTAACTAATTCGTAATTCGTAATTCGTAATTCGTAATTTTTGAATGTAATTAGCTTTTATATATACGTGGCTTTATTTCAGTTTGGGTGTTTAAATAAGTGTCTGAAATAGTCTTTAATTACGAATTACGTTAGCGCAGTAGTAGCTAGTCTGCAAGAAATCGATTATGAATAATTTTGGACTATCCAGACTAACACTAAATCCCCAGCACGCGCCACGGAGGATTAGTGTGATGAATCAAACTAAAGTGGATATTGAATCAACTTTGTCTAGACTAGCTATTTTTAAATACTAGCGCTACTACCTAGAGTTGTGAGTTAATTTCATACTTGGGAGGGATGCTGCTCACCTTAAAAGTTTAAGCATTAACGTGAGCCTCCGTTGCAGACTCACGTTAAGCATTAGTGCAAAGCGATCGCTATACTCAATTGTGGTGTTCGTCTGCTAAAGGTTATGGCAAAACCAATTCCTATTCTTTTGCAGATTATGATTCTTACGACTGAAGCAGATAGTTCATGTTTCCCCACCAACCACTACATCTCGAATTCGGAGGCTAGGGCCACCACAACCCACTGATAAGCCATTTTGTCCTCCCTTACCACAACCGCCAGATTCATCCCAATAAAAATCATCACCAAGTCCCTCAATATCCGCTAAAGTTTGGAATACATTTCCCGAAAGCGTCACATCTCGCACAGGTTCAGCAATTTTGCCGTTCCTAATCATCCACGCTTCCCCAGCACTAAAGGTGAACATTTCCCCATTTGTCATCCCACCCAACCAATTACGGGCATAAACTCCTTCTTTGATATCGGTGAATAAGTCTGCAACTGGTGTTTTACCCCGTTCAATCCAAGTATTTGTCATCCGCACAATGGGAGTAAAGTGATAGTTGAGACAGCGAGCGTTACCCGTAGGCGCTTCCTCCAATTTGCCAGCAGTTTCACGAGAATGTAAACGTCCCACTAAAACTCCATCTTTAATTAGTTGAGTAGTAGTAGCTGGTGTGCCTTCATCGTCGTAAAAATAGCTACCGCGATGTCCCTCTGGAGCCGCACCATCAAAAATTTGCAGTTCTTCTGGGCCAAACCGCCGTCCGATGGTCATAACTTCCAGCAGATCGGGGTTTTCGTAAGCCATATCAGCCTCAGAAAGATGTCCGAAGGCTTCGTGGACAAATAAACCCGTGAGAATTGGGTCAATGACTACAGTGTAAGTATTGCCTTTGACCGGTGGTAGAGATAAAGCGGCGATCGCTCTTTGAGCAGCATCTTTTACCTGTTCATCCAAACTAGTTAAATCTTCGTAAGCTTTGCGAGAGCCAGTAGTTTCCCGTCCAGTTTGTACGGTTTCGCCATTTCTGGCGGTGGCGGCAAAGCGCATTTCCATATCCACCCAAGATTGCTCGATCGAAGTACCTTCGGAAGTAGCAATGATTACTTTTTGGGCGCTGTCACCGTAACGCACCGAGGTAGTGGTAATTCGGCGATCGACGCTTTTAAGCAATTGGGCATAGCGATCGCACAATTGTTTTTTCTGCGAGAGTGGGATATTTCGGGGATCGGTACCTTTTAGAGGTAAAATGCATACTGCTTGCACTGGGTCAATGGGTGCAAGTAAAGTTTCTTCATTACCAACCATCCGCGCAGCTGCGATCGCTTCTTCTATGCGATCTTCGATTGTTGCCAGTTGGTTAAAGCAGCTCAACCCCCATCCGCCTTTATAACAAGCGCGAATATGTCCACCAATGGAGATGCCTTCACTGAGAGTTTCTACCTTGTCGCCACGCAACAAGATATCAGTCCCTTCTGCTTCTTCAAGGCGAATCATTAGATAATCTACACGCTTAGAGTAGCGGGCGATCAGGTCAGAAAGTAAATTTTGTGCGTCAGCAAGTGTAGTCGGCATTTCCAATTAGTAACAATGACGAACTGCATTTATTTTGCAATTATTTGGGGAATTTCTGCTAATCAATTATTATGAGGAGACTGGGTACTGAGGGAGATGAGGCAGTGGAAAAGCAGAAAAGAAATTGCAGTAAGTTTTTCCTCCGTACCCCTTTGCACCTCTGCTTCTTGTGCCTAATCTCCAATCCCCAATCTTGAGTTCCGGTGGGTAAGAACTCAATGATGTGCTAAGATAATCAAGTGAGAATAAAATTCGGTTACATTCTTTGTTTTTAGTATTGACAGGCTTTTTCCTTTTGGTCTTAACAAACTTGCCTCCGAAATCTAAATCTCTACACACCTATGATTTTGGAGATAATGCATGTCAATTTATGTAGGTAATCTATCCTACGAGGTCACACAAGAAGACCTCAATTCTGTTTTTGCCGAACACGGTACTGTAAAGCGGGTTCAGTTACCTACTGACCGTGAAACAGGACGGCCACGCGGCTTTGCCTTTGTAGAGATGGGCACAGAAGCAGAAGAAACAGCTGCCATTGATGCTCTTGATGGAGCTGAATGGATGGGACGCGATCTCAAAGTGAATAAAGCGAAACCAAAGGAAGATAGAGGTGGTTCTTTTGGTGGTGGCGATCGTCGCGGTGGCGGTGGCGGTGGATACAATAGATCGCGCTACTAAGCTTTAAGATCAAAAATTAAGTTTTAACGTCTAAAGGGCAGAATCATTATCTGCCCTTTTTGCGCTCCGGTCTACTGGATGGCTTTAATTGCCCAGTACCAATTAAGTAGGAGATGATAAATGACCCAAGTATTTGTGGGCGAAAATGAAGGAATTGAGTCAGCCTTACGTCGATTTAAGAGGGAAGTCTCCAAAGCAGGTATTTTTCCAGACATGAGAAAGAATCGTCACTTTGAAACACCTTTGGAAAAACACAAACGCAAAGAAGTCGCAAGACACAAACAACGCAAGAGAAATTTCCGTCGTAATTAATAATTAGCGATACCTCCGGTTAGCGTAGCTAACCCACTCTCTCATTAGATTCTTAGCTGTCGAAAAGGCGATCGCTGTACTCCAAAGGAGAATCTAATGAGCAAGTTTTGAACTTCGGCAACCTTTCCTGATATCAGCTATCTATCAAAATCATTATATATTTGTTTGAGTTACTGCTGTTTTATATTAATCAGAATTTCCAGGGTTAACTAATTAGAAAATCAGTCAAAAATATTCTTAATAATAAGCTGTACCCAATACTGCTCGGTTAAAGGGAAAAGGAGTGGAAGGCTAGATATATAAGGTTTTTTCCCTTTTAACCCTTTCCCTTTCCCCCAAAACCAGACATCAATTTCTTCTAAGCACGAGCACGTGTAATCTGAGCACTATCAAAGTCTTGTAGCCGAGTCATAGTTCCACTGTTCTTATCAACAATAAACACAGCATTAGGAGTCTCATATCTCATCGCTCCAAAGGCGAGGATTTGACCTGTTGCAGAGCAAACTAAGCTTTGTAAGCCATTATTCCATGCTTGACCATTAAGTTTCAATTGTCCTAGTCTGATAGGCTTTTTTTGATTTGGATCTACCTGTACCAGAGTTGTCTCACCATACTCACCAACTACAGAGCTATAAAGTATTCCATTTGGACACTCAGCTAGATTGCTGATCCGCTCATCCTCCAGGAATTTAACCTTACTAATAAAACTTATCTCTCCTGTTTGAAGGTCAATATCTACCAATTTGATCGGTGGTGTCCCGTTCTTCTTACCTACTAGACCAATGAGCCGCCCATCATTAGTACCTAGCAAGCTCCCAAGCTGTTGATTTGGTTTAAGTCCTGAAAGTATCAAAGTTCTTACAGGCGTACCCAAAAATGTAATACGAGTAAATGTCGCCTGTCTCCGACTAATCGCAACCGGAGTAATGGCTACAACAAGTGTGCCATCGCTTAAAGAGGTAAAACCACTCAATATCTCATTAGGCTCTAATAGAGGTGTACTTTTATCTGTAAGTACCTGAGCTTTTCCTGTCATTAAGGATTGCAAAACTAGTCCTACAGGCTTAATATCTGTGCTTACACTGTTTAGGGCAGTGTTCTCTACTAATTCAGTGGTGTTTACCTCTGTAATAGCCGTTTGGTCAATAGTAACGATCGGGCTAGAACCTATACCGACAATATTTACACTTGGTGTTTCTGCCAAGGCTTTCTTGGTTAGATAACTCAGTCCAGATACTACAGTTCCAGCAAGTGCCAATTGTCCAAACCGTCGACGTGATAGCTTGTAATTCATATTTTCCTTCCTAGAATTAATGACTTTTATTAGGTAGCAGTGCGAACATAAACAGATAAGGCTAATATATTTGCGTCCAGGTTGCTACTGAGGGTGTTCCATTGTTGTCACTAATAAAAAGCATGTACCAGCCCGGTGGTGCGATATTTCGATTGTTTATGACCGTGACCTTAACAGAAGTAGCGTTTCTAGAAATAATGGGTGCATCGACTAACCTTTGTTCTGTATCGCAAGAATGGGTAGTTGCCATTGGTCTAATAAAACTAACCCATTTAATATTCGCAGCTTGGGGTGTCTGAATCGTAAATTGCTGCCCGTAGGTCACTGTTTGAGGAGCGCTCCGAATAACTGGACGCGATCGCGACATATACGCAGGACTGTAGATTTCTAATCGCAGTTCATTGACCGTCCGTTGAGGGTTCCCTCCAGCTGCTGCGACCCTACCATCTGGTAGCAGCAAGGCCACCGAGTGATATACGCGGGGAACAGTTTGTTTAGCTACTACTGTCCAGGTATTTGTCGCTGGATTGTAGATTTCTGCTGGCAGCATTGCTTGTGTTGTGTCCTCATTCATTTTGCTACCATTGCAAACAAACACTGTGCGATCGGGCAACAAAACTGCACTGTGATGCATCCTGGCATAGTTTAACGGCTTTGCTGCTACGTAAGTTGGATTACTAGCTTTTAAATCGACAATATTTACTCTCTTTGTTGCTGTTTTACCACTACCTCCACCAAGAATCATCACCTTTTGATCTTGTGCAGGTGGTAAAAGCACACTGGCAGCTTGATCGCCAAAAGCTATGTCTTGCAGCCCTGTCACCACTTTTTCTGTAATGGATTGTGTAAATGTCTCTGGCAGGGTTAATATCCTTGGTGTCACTCCAGTAACACCCATCTGAGCACCTGAATAAAAGATTTTACCACTACTTAGTAGAAACAGATGTGCGTATGCCGGTAAGGCACTAGTTGTTGGAAAAGCGTTCCAACCATTTGGAAAGAAAGCAGAATAAATTTCTGGTTGTCTATTGAGCTTGCCATCTTTATCCGGCCCAGACACTGCTAAGACTCGACCGCTGCCTAGTGTTAACACAGTAGGATACCAGCGACCATTATTCATTGATAATATCTTGACCCATTTCTCAGCAATGGGATCGAACATCAGAGCATAGGGTGAACCATAAAATGGGTCATAGCGCAAAGTTCCACCTGCAACTAATAACTGACCATCAGGCCGGAAGGAGTGACCAGCGCAAAAAAGATCCATCGGTTGATTGTTACTATCCAATGGAGGCGCTTGACGGGAAAAGGTTCCCTTGTTTATATCCCAGACCACACTGTCATAGGGAGTATTTAACCGATTGGGATCGTTACCTGAGCCACAGAAAAAGAATATTTTACCAGTACGAAGTAGAGCCGCATGTATAGGTAGGATTGGAGCCTTGTACGACAATACTTGCCATTTATCTGTAGTAGTAGCTAGAGCAATGGAAGCCCCTAAATCTGTTGCCTCTTGGAGGTTAGTGTTGTTATTAGGTTGAGTCACTTTATTTACAAAAATTCCTACGTAAACTTCATTTTTCGTACTTTATTTTATTAATTGATTTCTTGATTTATATCTATACTTCTTTAGGCTTATTTAGCCTTAATATATGATGTTTTTCATAATCAGGAAATGTAAATTCAGCTGTTATCAATAGTAATTGTGCTATTAATCATACATCCTTTAGAGTATGTATATTAAGCCTTAATTACATTCCTACTCTCAATAATACTACATCTCATCCACGAAGTTTTCTTATAGGATATTTTCTCACAAGAGAAAATAAATATCTTTGGTTTTGCGGCCTAAATTGGTGAAATAAACGAAAATCTCTAGTCACTTTTAAATAATTAAATAAATTACTAAAAAGCGTGTATAGTAAGGGTTTTGTAGGTTCCAACTAGCAATATTAATTTGTGAATGTATATTAATCAAGAATAATTATCCAAGACCATCTCTATCCTACAACTATTTTATGTAGCGGATTACTTCAGCAACTGACCAAGCTTGAGCGATCGCTCCTCTGGGTGTGTGAGGTGAATCGCCATCAAAAATCTCAGAAATAGAACCAAGACAAGCATCAAAGAAAAAGTGATCTAGCAAAGGTTGCCAATCAAAAGGCAACGATTGTTGTGGATAAAAACGTTGCCAAGCCCGAATATACGGCCCAATTAGCCAAGTCCAAACAGTGCCTTGATGATAAGCGCGATCGCGTTGCTGTTGATTGCCCTCATATTTTCCTTTATATTCTGGATCTCCTGGATCGAGACTGCGAAGACCATAAGGAGTGAGCAAGCTGGTAGTTGCCAAATCTAATATCTGACACCCTTGCTGTTCGGAAAACCCACAATGATGTAACGACAGCGCCAAAACGGCATTGGGACGAATTTGAAAATTCCGGCGATCGTCTGGTTCAATAGTATCGTACAGATAACCTAGCTGAGGATTCCAGAATTTTTGCAGTGAGGTTTTCATATGTTGTGCTTGGTTAGCATAACGCTGTGCTTGCTTAGTGAGACGCACTGGTGAGCCATATTCCATTTGGCTCAAGCGCTCTGCCCACTGACTCAGCCAACATAAAGCAGAATACCACAGTGCATTGATTTCCACTGGCTTCCCATAACGGGGTGTGACGGGGTGTGTCCCAATTACCACATCCATCCAGGTGAGAGCTACACCACGAGCATCCCAACTAACTAGTCCGTCGGTAGCATCCACCTGGATATTGAAATGTGTACCACCGACAAACGCTTTATAGATTTGCTGTACTACAGGGAATTGCTCTGCCAAAAAATCCCAGTCTTGGGTAGCTTCTAAATAAAGTCCTAAAGTTTCAATCCACCACAATGCCGCATCAATACTGTTATAAATTGGTTCGCCATTGAGATCGGGAAATGCATTCGCAATCAAACCGTGGCGACAATAATGCCCCAAAGTTCGCAATACTCCTTTTGCGAGGTCAAAACGCTGTGGAACTAATGCCAACCCCGGTAAAGCGATTAATGTATCGCGTCCCCAGTCATTAAACCAGTGATAACCAGCAATAACCGTAGGGCCTGCAATTGAGGCTCGATAGACGATAAAGCGATCGCTTGCTTTGAGTAGTTGTTGCCAGATTGGAAATTGGGCATAAGAGGCAGAGGTGCCAAGGGGAAAAGGGGCAGAGGGGAAAAACTTACTGCAACTTCTCCCCTGCTCCTTTGCCCCTCTGCCCCCCTGCTCCCCTGCCCCTCTACCCCCCTGCTCCCCTGCCCCTCTACCTCCCTCTCTCCATCCAAAAATCTGTGAGAGCCTTTCTTGCTCTGCCTCCACAGCTTCTGCGAAGGTTTTGACGGTGAGAACATCTGGTACTGAGTCGGGAAAACCTACTCGTGCTTCTAAAGTTACCGTATCTCCTGGTTGAAGTGTGACTATCAAGTAACCAGGACTGTGGAGGTCTTCTTTGTCGCCTAATCCCCGTTTTGTCTCCTCAGACAATCTATAATCCCAATACCAAACTGCATCTGGTTGATAATTTCCTTGTGTCCAGCGCAAGTGCCAAGGTATGCCGAAGCGCCCAGAATTGATTGCTTGTAAACAGACTTGCTGTTCCCCTAGCAATTGTGAAAACTGTAATTCTTGACTAGCAATCTGCTGGTGATGAAAGTCACGTTCTGCTATCAACAGTCGCAACCGTAAAATCGCTGTTTCAGTTCCCTCATAGCGATACTGGATTAAAATTCGATGGCAAAATTGGGGATTGGGGACTGGGGACTGGGGACTGGGGACTGGGGACTGGGGACTGGGGACTGGGCATTGGTTATAAATTATTCTTCCCTGCCCCTGCTCCCCTGCCCCCTGCTCCCCTGCTCCCCTGCTCCCCTGCCCCTGTGTCCCTTCGTCCCCAATCCCCAATCCCCAGCCTTCATTCCCCACCAAACCATAGGGCATCACCAATTGTCTGGTTAATTGCCAGTTATCTTGACCCCAAGTCCATTTAGGAACTGGGTTAATATCAAAACAGCGTAGCTGTTCATAGCCTGTTCGCTCAATCTGAGCGTTACCCCAAACATTTGTCCCCAGTGCCACAACGCGCCCTAATATTTCCAAGCTAGCTTCTAGGTGCGAAAACAGCAGAGTCCTTCCAGAAGGTGGGTTTGTGGCGGCAAACAGCCAACCATGATAAGTACGCGTGCGGACATCAGAAACTGTACCGCTGGCAAAACTTCCTAAGCCGTTGGTAAGCAACCATTCTCTTGTATCTAAATCAGACATTTGCTACTCAAAATCGTTATGAGTATGATATAGTCGTAACAGATCGTAATTAAACTGTGAGAGCGTGGATGGGTAAATTTTACTTGACCCAAATTCCAACGCTACTAAACCGATAAAGGAGAATTAGGTTAATGTCCCTTAATTATGGAACCGAAGGAAGCCTCCGCGTTGGTCAACAAGCTCCCGATTTCACAGCAACGGCTGTGGTAGATCAGGAATTTAAGACAATCAAACTTTCCGATTATCGCGGTAAGTATGTCATCCTGTTTTTCTACCCACTAGACTTTACCTTTGTTTGTCCTACTGAAATTACAGCATTTAGCGATCGCTACGAAGAATTCAAGAAAATCAATACTGAAGTCCTTGGGGCTTCGGTTGACAGTGAATTTTCTCACCTCGCTTGGATTCAAACAGATCGTAAGTCTGGTGGCGTTGGCGACCTGAATTATCCTCTAGTCTCCGACATCAAGAAAGAGATCAGCGCCGCTTACAACGTTCTTGACCCAGCAGCAGGCATTGCCTTGCGTGGTCTGTTCATCATCGATAAAGATGGTATTATACAGCACGCCACGATTAACAATCTAGCTTTTGGTCGTAGCGTTGATGAAACCCTGCGGACATTACAAGCAATTCAGTATGTTCAGTCTCACCCTGACGAAGTTTGCCCAGCTGGTTGGCAACCTGGTGATAAGACCATGAATCCTGACCCAGTGAAGTCTAAAGTCTACTTCTCTGCTGTCTAAATTTCGCTAGCTAAAAAACTCTAATCCAGCTTTTTGGAGTTGAAAGCAAAATCAATGAAAACCACAGATAAACAGAGATACACATTAAACAATGTCAACCTCCGTAAATATCTGTGGTTTTTTCTAAAATAGTATTTAAATAACCAAGGTTAAAAATATGTTGACTTCAACTGACTTTAGTGGCTTATTAAATGAGCGATTCTTCCGTAATTTTTTACCAGTTCCAGCTAGTAATCAACTCAGATTGGGAGTAGGAACACCTGACTTTCAATTGCCAGATATTACCAACGGAACTTTAGTAAAGTTGTCTGATTATAAAGGCAAACAACCAGTTTTACTTGCTTTTACTCGCATTTTTACCGAAAAGCAATATTGCCCTCTTTGTTTTCCTCACATCAAAGCCTTGAATAAAAACTACGAGCAATTCAAAAATCGCGGTATAGAAGTTTTAATGATTACTAGTACCGATGAAAGGCAAAGTCAAATAGTTGTCAAAGATTTAGGCTTAAAAATGCCACTTTTGAGCGATCCTAGTTGTCGAGTATTTCGTACATATCAAGCAGGGCAGGCACTGGGAGCGCCTTTACCAGCACAGTTTGTATTAGATAAAGAAGGAAAACTGCGCTACTGGCATTTATTTTCTTTTTTGGATCGTAATGCTAGTGTTGAGACATTGTTAGAACAATTTAATTGACTATAAATATTCAAAATAAATTGCGTTTAATGTTGAAAACTAGCTATTAGGAATTGGAACTCTTAAGATTTGAATGGTAATTTAGACCCTAATCATAATATCATCAAATCTTAATAGTTTCATTTGTTTGAAAAGTATTACGAATTACAAATTATCTTTGAGGATAATATTGAGGATTCGCAACTTGGGGCTGATAACCGTTTGTGGGTATTGTACTTCCCATGCCGTTAGGTACAGGAGTGGCAACAGGAGGCTGATAAATGCTCATGGGCGCAGTGCCTGTTGTAGCGTTAGGTAAAGCAGGATTCGCAACCTGGGGCTGATAACCATTTGTGGGTATGTTTGTAGTGGTGTTTGGCGTGACAGCATTCTGGCTAAACTCTTGGTAGGCTGCACGAGAAATTGAGCTAATCAATTTTTCGGCGCGAGGATCGTTTGCAGGACGTTGTACCATTACAGAGGCTATGTAGCGCTTGCCAGTTGGAACCACAATTAAACCTGTATCTGCCAACATTGTACCGATATCACCCGTTTTGTGGTATGCTCTGGCACCTGTTCCCAAACCTGCTGGCAGCAGAGTGTCTTTTTGGGTGCGACGCAAGATATCAAGCATGAGATCGCGTGATGGCATACTAACTAAATTTCCTTGACTCACAATCGCCATCAAATTTCCTAGTTCCTTAGGACTAGTGGTATTTGTCCCTTGTAAATCTGGGAGTTGATTACGAATTGTTGTGGTTGTCAATCCCCAACTACGGAAACGCTGGTTTAAAGCGTCTATTCCTCCTAGTCGGGCAATCAGCATATTTGTCGCCGTGTTATCGCTGATTGTAATCATTTTAGTGACTACTTCCAAAGCGGCGTACTGAGTTCCTGGTGGTTTGTATTGCAGATTTCCTGAACCGCCAGCGACCATATCTTGTTGCATGGTCAGCATATCATCTAGGCGAATCTTCCCCGCGTCTACATCCTGGAAAAAGGCAATCAAAATCGGCACTTTAATCGTGCTAGCCGCCGGAAAACTCGTAGAGGCATTGATATCTACATAATTACCAGTATCCAAATCTACTAAGAAAATTCCCGGTGTAAGATTTGGGTTGGTGGCCGCCAAATTTTGCACGGCATTTTTCAAAGAGGTAATTTCTTGAGATAGGTAGAGACTCGAAGCTGCGGCTGGGGGAGTTTGGGTAGGTTGTGGTTGCGATCGCGCCACATTACTAACATTATTATTAGATTGCGACGCCGAATTTGTGCTGATGCGATTGGCTGGGTCTAATACTGACAATACAGTGCCCACAATTGCACCCATCCCAACACCCACAATCAATAACCGCAAAACATACAATACGGTTTTGGCCATTGGCTTTAACTGGGTTTTTCGCGATGAGCGTCTGCCTGTTTTTGGCTTTTCCATCCGCACTGTTTTAACCATCACAGCACCCGGTCGAAAGGGAGGAATTTTTCCCTTAACACTAGGTATTGGTTTTACTGCCGTTGGCATAACTAACCCCGATTTTACCCTACGTGTAGCGCCAGGGATTGGGGGAGGACTAATTTGATTCTTTGGGCGTGTTTGTCCCCCGTCAGGCCCATTTGTAATTTCCTGCTTACTGTTAGCTTTAACTCTTTTCTTTACCACTTTTTGAACTTTTTGTGGCTGCGGGCGGCGATTTAAGGGTTGACGCCGCGAGAAAGCTGTTAGTTCGCCACTTGATTCTGACACCGTTACTCCTTGTGACCCACTTGACTGTTTTCTTGCAGACTCTTGACCCCAAACTTAATTTTTAAGCAATATTAATACTCAAATTCCACTTTGCCACTAAGTAGCATTTTTGTGTTTAGTTTAAGCCATATTAATTATTTTGGGGAGATGATTGCGTATATATTAAACGAATAATTACAAGTTTTCACTATTCTTCTGGTTTTTCAGGGCCCATTCTACCTGCTGCAAAATTCCTCGCAGCATGGCCACCTCCCCAGTTTTCAAGTGAGCGCGATTATATAATTGGCGAAATTTTCCCATCCGACTAGCTGCCGTATGGGGATATACATAACCAATTTTCAGTAATACTGATTCTAATTGCTGGTAGTATCCTTCCACAACATCCAAGGGTGCGAGTTCAGTTTGAGGTAAGGTTTGAGTGTCAAGTTTTTGGGCAGATTGTGACAATTCATAACAACAAATTGCGACAGCAGTAGCCAAATTTAGGGCGACATAATCTTGACTTGTGGGAATGCCAACAAACCTCTGTGCATAATTTAATTCTTCATTGCTTAATCCCCGGTCTTCTCTGCCAAAAATCAGGGCTGTGGGTTTTTCTGGCTCCTCCAGTAACCAGGGTAGTGCAGTGCGGGGATTTTCTAAAGGTGTTTCTAAACTGCGAACGCGACCAGTAGTAGCGATCGCCCGTACACATCCATGCAATGCTTCTGGTAAAGTTGCCACTATTACCGCAGATTCTATAATTTCCTGAGCGTGAACAGCCATCATCAAAGCTTCCGTCGATAGCGGATCGCATTGGGGGTTCACTAATACTAAATTATATAGACCGAAATTTTTCATTACCCTGGCGATCGCGCCGATATTGATCGGCCCAGCTGGTTCTACCAACACAATTCTTAATCCAGCCAAGCCCATTTTTTGCCTCCTGCGATCGCACCAGATAATACTTACAGGTTATTTTTCAGCGTTGTGGTTCTGCTGAAGAGTTTCCTTGAAATCATTTTAGCTGTGTAAGTGAATGCCTGCGTCAGGTCTGAAGAGTTCAGTGCAATCTTTGCCGTTGGGCTAGTCGTTCGTCGTTATTTAGAAGTTACCTGCTTTAATCATCACTACTAAGTGTTCAATACGTTCATATTCATCTAGTTCTTTCAACTCCGTGGGTGTGAGTTCACCTGCGTTACTGCGTGTTAGCAAGGTACGCAATCGTTCTTGCATTTCGGGAGTAGGTTTAAATTCAGCAATTTGTTCGGGAGTGGGGTTGCTAGCCAAAAAATCTAAGATATATCGGTAAACTTGTGCTGGTATAGCAACCGCCAAGGCGGTTAAGCCGCTGTGTGAAGCACAGCTTCCATCGCAT